>JAOAHX010000030.1 GCA_026415035.1 Thermodesulfobacteriota bacterium
ATGTCATACCTATATTCTTGAAAAGCTCCAACAGGACAGAATGTTGGATCATAGACTCCGTAATTATTAGGGTCATAATCGGCATTGGGGTGGGCGTGAAGAAATTGGAAGAAACAGACATTCGTCAGGAGGGCAGAAGAAATGTTTGTTACCTTGTAGGTTACCTTTAAAACATATCGGTTTCTCATAATAGGTAAGATTGTGCCAACCTCATTCGGCTGGAGTCCGACCGCAATACCCGTAACTGTGTCAATCCTCTGATAGCGGATTTCGACAGTTACTACCCCATTTGAGATTTTTGAATACCCCGTATCGTTGCCCTCTACCAGATTATTAGGGTCGTCCCACGTGGAAATTGGTTTGATTGTCCAGAAAGTTGAGTTTGTTGTAAAAAAATATGGTTCCTCAAATTCAGGGGTGAACCACATGGAAACGCCCCCAGGAGTCGATATCCCATCATACCGGATGGCAGCAGCCCATTCCCCGGATAGGTTTTCATGGAGATTTTGACCGGGGAAATGTTGTAACATGATATCGGAATAGCCCCTATCATTTACTATGATGGTCCAAAGGGGAAAGGAAAGGATTCCATAGCCCATTTGTGCCAAACTACTTCCTGACAATAAAATCAAGGGAACGAATGAAAAGGTTATAATTTTCAATGGTAGGTTTTTTTCCCATGATATCCTCCTTTTCGGTTATTTATTGGAAAAAATATCTTGAAAACCCCGAAGAACCCAAAAGAGTAATTAGGATCCTCTCCTTAAAGGGCGGGGATGAGATTCTTCTTTAAAATACAAAAAAGCCCGGTCCTTTAAAAGAAATTGGAGAGGATCGGGCCTTCTTTCTCATCTTTCACCTCTTACCCCCAAAGAGGTAAATCTGAGAACAACTTATTTAGTGGGTAATCTTTATTTTTCCATTGTTACTTCCTCTATCAAAGATAGGTTTTTTTGTCAAGTAGATTTTGGACCTACATGAAACCTAATGGGCTGAGGGTTTCGCGGGGGCTGGTGATCAGCTTCTGCAGGCCCACCTCTTTCGAGTAGGCGCCGAAGGCCAGGCCCATCAACTGGGTAAAATAGAAGATCGGGATTCCATAACGGGTTTGATAGAGCTCCTCGATCTGGGCCTGCCGGCCGTCGAGGTTGGCCTGGCAGAGGGGACAGCAGACGGCGATGGCCCTGGCCCCGGCCTCCTTGGCCTCCCGGAGGAGATCGTTGGAGAGCTTCAGGACGATGTCGGACCGGGTCAGGGTCATCGAGACCCCGCAACATTCCGTCTTGAAGGACCAGTCGATCGTCTCGGCGCCGAGGGCCTGGAGGATCAAATCCATGCTCTGGGGGTTTTCCACGTTGTCGAAGCGGGCGACCTTCGGAGGCCGGGTCAGGACGCAACCATAGTAGCAGGCCACCTTCAAGCCCTTCAGACTTCTCCGCCTCCTCTGGCGAATCTTCTCCAGGCCGATCTCCGAAAAGAGTTCGAGGGGATGGTAGACCTTGACCGTTCCACGGTATGGATAATCGAAGACCTCGTGGATCTTCGCCCTAAGCTCGGGGTCGTGTTCCAGCTCCACATTGGCGGCCTTGAATCGGGACAGGCAGGCCAGGCAGGGAGCGACCAAACGATCAAACCCATCCTGTTCGGCATGGGAGAGGTTGAGGACGGGCAGGGCAATGGAAAGCAGATGGGAGGTGGCGTGGGCCGAGGAGGCCCCACAGCAGACCCAATCCCGCACCTCGACGAGATCGATTTCGAGCGCCCTGGCCACATATTTGAAAGAGAGATCGAATTCGATCCCTGAAGAACTGAGTGAACATCCTGGGAAATAGGCGTAGCGCATCATCCTTCTCCTCTATCTCCTTTCCAACTTTCTGATCCGTTCCATCACCTGCTGGAGTTCCTTGGTCCCGCCGCTTCGGTGGGGGAGGAGCTTCAGTTTCCCCCGGGTGAGCATGGGATAGGCCATGTCGATGTCTTTGAACGGCGTGAGCATCCTGAGGTTGATCGCCAAGGCCAGCCCCAGTTCATAGATCCTTCCGAAGCGCTCGACCAGCGACAGGAAGATCCGGTGCATGGCAGGGATAGAGGGCTGGGGATTGTAGTAGGGCATCTCCCCGGAGATCTCCCGAAGCCCATCGATGACCCGGAGGATGTTGATCTCCTGGGGGCATCGGGTATTGCAGGTCTCGCAGGAGAGGCAGATCCAGATCGTTCCGGACCAGTAGATCTCCCGCTCGAGGCCCAACTGGATCGCCCGCATCAGTTCATGGGGCTTCATCTTCATGGCGTAGGCGGAGGGACAACCGAGGGTGCATTTTTTACACTGATAACAGAGCATCACGTTCTCTCCCGTCATGGCCTGAAGCCTGCGGGAGAGGTTCAACGCTTCCTTCGAAAAGACGACACCCATGATCTCTCCTTTCTTCTCAATAGGTGGTGAAACTCGATTCCTTCGGGAGCAGGACGGTGAAGGTCGAACCTCCCCCCTCCTCGCTCTCCACGGTAATGGAGCCGTGGTGGGCCTCCACGATGCTCTTGACGATGGAGAGGCCGAGGCCCGTGCCCACGATCTGCCGGGTTTCGGCAGTCTTCACCCGGTAGAATTTATCGAAGATCCTCGGGAGGTCCTCTTTTTTGATCCCGATGCCGGTGTCGGAGACCGTGGCCTTGACGAAGTCTCCCTCTTCGCCCAAGGTGATCCAGACCTTCCCTCCCTCCGGGGTATATTTGATCGCATTGGAGATGAGGTTGGTGAAAATGCCCTCCATGCTCGATCGGTCTGCCTGGATGGGCGGGTTCTGCAAGGGAGGCAAAAATTGGAGGTCGATCTTCTTGGTCTCGGCCTCCACCCGCATGAGGTCCACCACCTTCTGGATCACCTCCTGGAGGGTCAGGGGCTCCTTGTACTGGACCATTCGGCCCGCCTCGATTTTGGAGAGGTCGAGCAGGTCTTTGATCAATCCAAGAAGCCCCCGGGTCCTCTCCTTGGCCCGGGAGAGGAGCTTCTCCTGCTTTTCGGAGAGATCTCCGGCCATCCGGTTCAGGATGACGGTCAACTGCTGTTCGACCGCGGCCAAGGGCGCTCGAAGCTCATGGGCGACCATGGCGATGAATTCGGACTTCATCTTGTCCAGCTCTTTGAGGTGGCTGATGTCCTGGAGGACGGTGACGGAGCCGATCGTCTCTCCCAGGTCGTTTCGAACCGGCGCGGTATGGGCCCTCAGATAGATCTCTCCCCCATCCCCGAGGCTCAGCTCCTGTGAAACAGAGGTGTAACCGCGGTCGGTCGTCGTCAGGCTTTCAAGGATCGTCTTGGAGAGCTGGGCATCGAGGTTGCATTGAGAGAGGAAACGTCCGAGAAGGGAGGATTCGGAGATCTTGAGCATCCGGCTGGCCGCCGGATTGGTCAGCACGATGCACCCGTCGCGATCACAGACCAGGACGCCATCGCCCATACAGTTGATGATCGTCTTCATCTTCGATTTCTCGGTGGCGATGTCCCGTAAAGATTTCTCCCTTTCACGGCGGAGGAACTCCGCCTCTTTCTGAAGGCTCCGCTTTTCGAGGGCCCGGCGGACGACGATCCGGAGCTGGTCGGGGGTGAAGGGCTTGGGGATGAAGTCATAGGCGCCCCGCTTCATGGCCTCGACGGCCGACTCGACCGTGGCGTAACCCGTGATGACGATGACGAGGAGGCTGGGATCGATCTCCCGAATATGTTCGAGGACCTCCATCCCGTTCATCCCGGGCATCATCAGGTCGAGGAGGATCACATCGATTTCGTTTGAACGATGTCGAATCACCTCCAGCCCGCTCTGCCCGTTTTCGGCTGTGATCACCCCCCAGCCATCCTTCGACAGGATCCGGGAAGACCCGTCGCGCATGATCTGTTCATCGTCGATCACGAGAATATTGGCTTGGCCCGGCATAACGTCTCCCCTCAGGAGAACCCCTCGGAGGATCCTTTCGTTCCCTCCCTCTCCTCATTTGGAGAGCAGGGTCTCGATCCTCTTTACCAAGACCTCGGGCTCAACCGGTTTATCGATGTAATCGTCCGCTTCGGTCTCCATCCCCATCTGCTGGGTGTAACGGGTGGTGGCGATCTTGGAGACCACGGCCGTCAGGAGGAGGACGGGAATGTTTCGCAACTGAGGGTCGGCTTTCAATTCCTTACAAACGGCGTACCCGTCCTTGTCCGGCATCATCACGTCGAGGACGATGAGATCGGGACTTTCAGACCTGGCCTTCTGCAATCCCTCGATGCCTCCGTAGGCCGCCGAGACCTCGTAATTCTTCGCCTCGAGGATCATGGAAACGGCTTCCACCAAATCGGGATCGTCGTCGACGATCAAGATCTTCTTCGCCATATCTCCCTCCTTCGTCGCATGTCCATTTTCTCAACCACCGCTCTTTTTCCCCTCCCTGCGAGGGGGCATGGAAATTTTTGGACCTTCCCCTCCGCGGTCCGTCTTATGTCAACTGAGGTCTGGGGAGCAGGCCGGCCATCTCGGCGATCTCCCTGACCTTCTCCTCCCACTCGATGGCCATGATGTGGACGCCCCGGACCCCGGGGATCTCCCGGAGCCTCTGGATCGTCTCGACACAGATCTTGATCCCCTCCTCGGCCTGCCTCTCCTTGGGGACTCCCCGAAGCCTCTCGATCAGCTCATCGGGCACATCCATCCCGGGGACCTGCGTCTTCATGTAGCGGGCCATCCCCACCGACTTCAGAGGCGTCACCCCGGCCAAAATCGCCACCTTCTCGTGCAACCCCCGATCCCTCACCATTTCCATCCACTTCTCGAACCGTGGCACATTGTAGATACACTGGGTCTGCAAAAACTCCACTCCCGCCCGGACCTTCTTGGCCAACCTCGCCGCCCGGATCTCAAAGGGATCGGCAAAGGGGTTCTCCGCCGCGCCGATGAAGAGCATGGGACGACCCTTGAGCTCCTCCCCTCCCAAAAACTTCCCCTCATCCCGCATCCACCTCACCGTCTGGATGAGCTGAATCGAATCGAGGTCGAAGACGTTCTTCGCCTTGGGATGATCCCCGAACTTCTGGTGATCTCCGGTGAGACAGAGGATGTTGTTGATCCCCAAGGCCGCCGCCCCCAGGATGTCGCTCTGGATCGCGATGCGGTTCCGATCCCGACAGACCATCTGGAGGATCGGGTCAAACCCCATCTCCTTCAGGATCAGACACGACGAGAGCGAACTCATCCGGACCACCGAGGTCTGGTTGTCCGTCACGTTGACCGCATCGACCACCCCTTTGAGCAAGGCCCCTTTCCTGCGGATCACCTCCGGATCCGCCCCCCTCGGCGGCCCGCACTCCGAGGTCACCACGAACTGCCCCGACTCCAAAATCCGCTCGATGTTGGACTTTGTCTTCATCGCCTCCGCTCCGATCTCACAACCGGAGATCCTCCCTCACCCGCTTCCGAGGACCCCCGTCCCTCGAAAAGGTCCAGTCCTTGATCGGGAGGATCTCTTCATATCGATCAAGCTGACCCAGGGCCTTGAGCCGATCGATGATAAGCTGCCAACCACAGTCCAGATCCCGATCCACCTCACACTTGCCCTGAGAGGAGCCTCCGCAAGGCCCGTTGAGAAGACTTTTGGCACAGCGGGCGATGGGACAGACCCCAGCCGTCAGATGGAGCACACACTGCCCACACCCCTGACACCGCTCCGCCCACACCCCCTGCTCCAAGGTCACCCCCAAAAAGCTCGTATCCACCGCGGGCAGGACCACCTTGTCCCGATACTTCTCCGCCACATATTGAATCCCCGCGCCGCAGGCCATCGAGAGGATCACCTCGTACTCCCCCACAAAGGGCCGGATCTGGTCAATATACTCATGGTCACACTGACGCTCCAAGGTATGCTCCCGGATCTCGATCGCCTCGCCCTGAGCCGCCCGATGAAGCCTCAGCTCCGAGGCCAACACCCCCACCTCCCGCTCCCCTCCCACCGCGCAGACCGTCACACACTCGTTACACCCCAAAAGGAGCACCTTTTTGTACGGTTTGAGCATCCCTAAAATCTCCTCAAAACCCTTCCGATTGGCCACGATCATGTCTTCCTCCGCTTCGGTTCAGGACCTTCTTCTCAAGGGCGATGGCCCCAAGGCCCTTATCCTCTCGGTCATCTCCCGGGCCACCTCCGCAAAGCGCTGACCCTGGGCTGAACTCATGTTGTACATCTCCAAACGACCCGCCCCCAACCCCACCTCCTCGAGCAACCCCTTCACATACTCCACCCGCTTCTTCGCCCGAAGGTTCCCCCTCAGGAAGTGACACTCCCCCTCCAGGCACCCGGCCAAATAGACCCCGTCCACCCCGGACTCGAAGGCCCGAAGGATCAACAACACATCCACCCGACCCGTGCAAGGGACCTTCACAATCTTTACGTTCGTCGGATACGAAAGCCTCATCGAACCTGCCAGGTCCGCCGCACTGTAGGCTCAATGCTCACAGCAGTAAGCCAAGATCTGGGGCTCAAAGTCAGAAACCGGAACACCCCCAGGACCCTCTTTCGCCTCTCGAATCGCCTCCATTGCCCCTCCTTCGATCTACCCCTCCTGACTCAGAAGGGCCTGGCTTTTGGCCCAAAGCTGACGATCCCGAAAATGCAAAAGCTCAATGGCCCGGGCCGGACACTCCGCCACGCAGCTGCCGCACCCCTTGCATTTGGCCAGATCGATCTCCGCCTCGCCCCTCAGGTTGATCACCGGGACACCATACGGACAGACCCGCACACAGGTTAAACAGGCCGCACACCGCTCCCCCTCCACCACCGCCACCACCCCGCCCACAAACATCTTCTCCTTGGAGAGGATCGTGCACGCCCTTGAGACCGCGGCACTTGCTTGGGCGATGCTTTCGTGGATCAGTTTTGGGCCATGGGCAGCGCCGGCGAGGTAGAGGCCGTCGGTGGCGAAATCGACGGGCCTCAACTTCATGTGGGCCTCCAGGAAGAAACCGTCCGCCGTTCGCGGGACTTTCAGCATGGTGGCCAGCTCCTCGTTCTCTCTCGGAACGGTGGCCGAAGAGAGGACGAGCAGGTCTGGCCTCAGTTCGATCTCCTCGTTCAGGATGGGGTCGAGGAGGGTGACGGAGAGCGCCTCGCCCTTTTTCGATACGACCGGTCTCTTCTCGAGCTCGTAGCGGATGAAGAGGACCCCTGCCTCCCTGGCCTTCGCATAGTAGGATTCCATCAACCCGTAGGTCCTCATGTCCCGGTAGAGGATGGTGATCTTCGCCTCGGGATTGAGGGTCTTCAATTTCAAGGCGTTTTTGACGGCCGTGGCGCAGCAGGTCCGGCTGCAGTAGGGTCGTTCGGCGTTTCGTGACCCGACGCACTGGATCATGACGATCTGCTGGGCCCGGGCCACCTCTTCAGGGTCGGTCACGATCCGGTTTTCAAGGTCGAGCTGGGTGAGGACGCGGGGATCTTCTCCGTAAAGATATTCCGTCGGCTTCCACTCTTCGGCCCCTGTGGCCAGGATGGCGATCCCGTGCTCGATCTTCCGGTAGTACATCGTTGGCGCCACCATGATGCCCGTCGAGAAGTTTCCCTTCGAACCGCTGAAATCGACGATCAGGGCATTGGTGATCACGTGGATGGAGGGGTGGTTCATGACGCGACCGATCAATTGATGGAGGAAGGCCTGGACATCCTCCCCCTCGAGGGTGTAGTGAAGATGGCGCAAGTTGCCTCCGAGGGCGGCCTCTTTTTCGATGAGGAAGACTTCGTATCCCTGCTCGGCCAGTTTGAGGGCCGCGGTCATTCCCGAAACCCCGCCCCCGATGACGAGTCCTCGCTGATTCACGGAAAGGGTGAGTTCTCCCAGGGGCTGGATCAGCCTCGCATTGGCCACGGCCATCCTGACGAGCTCCTTGGCCTTCTCCGTTGCCTCCCTTTTCTGGGCCATGTGGACCCAGGAGCACTGGTCTCGGATATTGGCCATCTCGAAGAGGTACTTGTTCAGCCCTGCATCCCGGATCGTCTCCCGAAACATCGGTTCGTGGGTCCTCGGAGAACAGGAGGCGACGATGACCCGGTTGAGCCGATGTTCGGTGATCGCCTTCTTGATCTTCTCCTGGGTGTCGGTCGAGCAGGTGTAGAGGTTTTCGTCAACATAGACGACGTTCTTCAAGGTCCGGGCATACTCCTTCACCTCGGGCACGTTGAGGAAACCTCCGATGTTGATCCCGCAGTGGCAGACGAAGACGCCGATCCGGGGCTCTTCACCGAGGACATCGATCTCTTCGGGATAGGCCTTCTTCGTGGCCAGGGTCCCTC
Source organism: Thermodesulfobacteriota bacterium (assembly GCA_026415035.1). NCBI lineage: Bacteria > Pseudomonadati > Thermodesulfobacteriota > Thermodesulfobacteriota bacterium. Next base: position 8,314 of record JAOAHX010000030.1, read on the forward strand.
TGGCTCGGGAGAGAAGTCCGGTTGCATCCGCCACCGCGCCGCTTGCCTGGGTGACGGTCTCGGGGATGTCCTTCGGACCCTCGAAGGCGCCACAGGCGTAGATGCCGGGGCGGGAGGTGGCGGTGGGTTCGAAAGGCCGGGTCTTGCAATAGCCGTAGGCATCCAGTTCCACGCCCAGACGTTTGGCCATCTCCATCGTCGTTTTCGAGGGAACCATGCCCACGGAGAGGACGACCAGATCGAACTCCTCCTCGATCAGCTCGCCCCTTTCGTTTAGGTAAGTGATCCAGAGGTTCTTCGTCCGGATCTGTTCCCGGATCTTGGAGACCATGCATTTGATAAAACGGACCCCGTAATCGGATTTGGCCCTTTCATAGTAAGCGTCGAACCCTTTGCCGTGGGCCCGGATATCCATGTAGAAGATGGTGGGTTTCACGAAATGGACGTGTTCCTTGGCGATGATGGCCTCTTTGGTCGCATACATACAGCAGATGGAGGAGCAGTAGTCGTTTCCGCAGTTGGAGTCCCTCGACCCGACGCACTGGATGAAGGCGATCCGTTCGGGAACGGTTCCGTCCGAAGGTCTCAGGAGATGGCCCCGGTGGGGACCGGTGGCGCTGAGGAGCCTTTCGAATTCGATGCTCGTCATCACGTTGGGATAGACGCCGTAACCGAATTCAGGCCTGAGGCGGGCGTCGAAGAGTTCGTAACCCGGTGAGAGGATGACGGAGCCCACCTCGATCCTTTCCACGATCGGCCTCTCACCATAATCGACGGCTTTGGCCAGGCAGACCCTCTCGCAGAGGCCACATCCGATGCAGGCCTCCCGGTCGATCAGGTAGACCTTCGGGATGGCCTGGGCATAGGGGATGTAGATGGCCGCCCTCCGGCTCAATTTCTCATTGTAGGCATCGATGGCCGCGACCGGGCAGTGTTTGGCACACTCCCCGCATCCCGTGCACCGATCGAGCCGGATGTACCGGGGCCTTCGGGTCAGGGTGACCTTGAAGTGGCCGGGTTCTCCCTCAATCCCTTCCACGTCGGCGTTGGCGATGATGCGGATGTTGAGATGTCTTCCGCATTCCACGAGCTTCGGTGACATGATACACATGGAGCAGTCGTTGGTGGGGAAGGTCTTGTCCAGTTGGGCCATCACGCCGCCGATCGTCGGGGCCCGATCGACCAGATAGACGTAGAAGCCTGAATCCGCCAGGTCGAGGGAGGCCTGCATCCCTCCGATGCCGCCACCGATGACCATCACCGCGCCCACGGGCATCTTTTCTCTGCTTTCGTCCATCTCAGGCACCTTCATGCCCCTTTTCACGTGAGGCGATCGAATCGAAATTAGACGTTTCGAACATATTTCGGGACTTTTCCCTCCTCGGAGGGATCGAACCCGATCTTTCCCTCTCCGACGAGCGAGGTCAGATAGGTGAGGGTCTCGCTCAATTTCAGATTGAGGACCTGACTGATCTCCGCGGCCGGCCTGGGCTTCATCTCTACCAGGGCGAGGATCCGGTTTTTCAAGAGTTCGTCGCGGATGGTGGCTTCGATAGCCGCCTGGACCCGCTCCTTGGGGAGCTGCTCGTGATAGACATTCTCCTTCTCCATCAATTCTGGCCCTTTCCCTACCATCCAGCGGATCTTTTCGCCCTCGAGGGAGGCCTTGACCGCCTGGAGCTTGCCCTTCATCTCCTGATCGAGGGGGAAGGGCCCGAGGCCCCGAATCTTTTCGACGAACTGACGGACGACCTGGGAGAAACGTTCGCCTTCACCGGCCGAAACCCAGTCCAAGAGGACCCGCTCCGATCCCACCTCCGCCATTTCGAGGAGCCTCCGGGTCAGCCCGATCTTCTTCTCGGCCTGATAATTTCCGGTCAGGTAGTGGCAGTCTCCCGGATGGCATCCCAGGATCATGACGCCATCGTAACCCGATAGAAAGGCCCTCGGGACGAAGGCGGGATCGACCCTTCCGGAGCACATCACCCGGATGACCCGGGTGTTGGGCGGATACTGGAACCGGGAGATCCCGGCCAGGTCCGCGCCGGCATAGGCGCACCAGTTACAGAGGAAGGACAAGATTTTCGGTTCGAAGGTCATAGGTTCACCCTTTTTCAGGCCGCCTCCTCCCTTTTCGGGTGGCTGAGGGCCTCGATCTGGGCGATCAACTGTTCGTCGGAGAAGTGGTAGACCGAGGCAGCCCTCTGCGGGCAGCTGGCGCTGCAGACGCCGCATCCCTTGCACGAGGCCGCGATCGTCTCGGCCTTGCTCCCTTTTTCGGTCTCCACGACCCGGATGGCATTGAAGGGGCAGAGAAGTTCGCAGAGGCCACATCCCACGCAACGGGTCTGATCGACGGTGGAGATCGTCGGAAGGACGCTGACATAGCCTTTGGCCAAGGCGGCCGTGGCCCGGGCGACCGCGGCCTCCGCCTGAGAGATCGTTTCGCTGATGTTCTTGGGGAAATGGGCCAGCCCGGCGAGGAAGATCCCATCTGTGGCGAAATCGACCGGCCGGAGTTTCATGTGGGCCTCGAGGAAGAATCCGTCCGAGGTCAGCGGGACCTTGAGCATCTTCGCCAGCGATTCGTTCTCATAGGGGAGGAGGGCGCTCGAGAGGACCACCAGGTCAGGCCGAAGCTCAACCTCCTCTCCGAGGATCTGGTCTCTCACCTTGAGCAGAAGGTTTCCTTCCGAAAGGCGAAGCTCCGGTTTCGCCTCAAGGTCATAAGGGAGGAAGATCACGCCCTTCTCCCGCGCCTCGTTGTAGTACCGTTCCATCCTGCCGTAGGTCCGGATATCTCGGTAGAGGATGGTCACCTGGGCCTCGGGATACCTCTCCTTGATCCTCAGGGCATTCTTGATGGCGACGGAGCAGCAGATCCGGCTGCAGTAGGGACGTTCGGGGATTCTCGATCCTACGCACTGGATCATGGCGACATGGCGAGGGGGATTCCCCGCCTCTCCCGATAGGGCGAGCCTCTCTTCCAGCTCCCTCTGGGTCATCACCCTCGGGTCCTCGCCGTAAAGGTACTCCTCGGGCCTCCATTCCCTTCCTCCCACCGCGACGATGACGACGCCGTGTTCGTATTCCGTCTCGCCTCCGTCGTTGGCAATGGTCGACTTGAAGTTCCCGATATATCCCTCGAGACGCTTCAACTCCGATCGAGTAAAGACCCGGATGCGCGGATGGTCGAGGACCTCCTTGACCACTTGTCGGAGGAGGGCCTGAGGGTCGTTTCCTTCGAGGGTATAGTAAAGATGCCGGAGATGGCCTCCGAGCTCGGCCTCTCGCTCGATGATCGCACAATCGATCCCCTGACGGGCCAGGCCGAGGCCGGCGATCATGCCGGCAAGGCCTCCTCCAAGGACCAGACCTCGCTTGATCACCTCGACCTGGGGCTCTTTCAACGGTTGGAGGAGGTGAGATTTGGCCACGGCCATCCGGAGCAGTTCCTTCGCCTTCTCCGTGGCCTCTTTCGGCTGGTGCATGTGGACCCAGGAACACTGATCCCGGATGTTGGTCATCTCGAAGAGGTACTTGTTGAGGCCACTCTCGCGGATCGTCTCCTGGAACATAGGCTCATGGGTCCGGGGCGAGCAGGAGGCGACGACGACGCGGTTGAGCCGGTGCTCCTCGATGGCCTTCTTGATCTTCTCCTGGGTGTCCTGGGAGCAGGTGTAGAGATTCTCTTCGACGTAGACCACCCCCTGGAGGGTCTTTGCATACTCCTTCACTTCAGGGACATTGACCACCCCGCCGATGTTGATCCCGCAGTGGCAGACGAAGACGCCGATACGGGGACCCTCTCCGCTCACGTCCCGTTCCTCGGGATAGTCCTTCCTCCGGGTCAGGGAACCCCGGACCTCGGAGAGGAGGGCCGAGGCCGCAGCCACCGCGCCACTGGCCTGGGCAACGGTCTCGGGGATATCCTTCGGTCCCTGAAAGGCGCCGCAGACATAGATCCCTGGCCGGCTGGTCTGAAGGGGCGAGAATTCCAGGGTCTTGCAGAACCCGTAAGCGTCCAGGTCGATGCCGAGCTTTGAGGCCAGCTCTTTGGCTCCTCCGGAAGCCGTCAGGCCAACGGAGAGGACGACGAGATCGAACTCTTCCTCGACGAGCCTTCCCTCTGGACTGACATAGGAGAGGAGGAGGTTCTTCGACTTCGGTCTTTCCGAGATCTTGGAGACCATGGAGCGGATGAACCGGACTCCGTATTCCCGTTTGGCCCTCTCGACATAGGCATCGAACTCTTTTCCATGGGCCCGGATGTCCATATAGAAAAGGGTGGGTTCCACCTCAGGATGGTGCTCCTTGGCGATCACCGCCTCCTTCACGGCGTACATGCAGCAGACCGAGCTGCAGTATTCATTCCCGGCCTGGCCGGTCCGATCCCTCGAACCCGCGCACTGGATCCAGGCCACCTTCTTCGGGGCCTTGCGATCCGATGGCCGCAGAAGATTCCCCTGGAAGGGGCCCGAGGCGCTGAGGATCCGTTCGAACTGGATGCTCGTGATCACATTCGGAAACCTTCCGTACCCATAAGGGATGAGGCGGTCCGCCTCGAATTCGTCAAAGCCAGGGCTGAGGATGATCGAGCCGACCTGGAACCGCAGGATCTCTTCCTCCATCTGATGCTGGATGGCCCCTGCCTTGCAGACGGCCACGCACTGGAGACACTCCGAGCAGAGTCCGCAGTTCAGACAGCGGAGGGCCTCTGTCCTGGCTTCGTCTTCGGTGAATCCTTTCCTCACCTCGGCGAAGGTCCGCCTCCTCTTTTCGAGGGGGATCGTGGCCATAAGGACCCTCGGAGCCCGGGGTTGCCCTGCGTAGATCTCTTCAAAGGTCGCCTTTTTGGGATGGGGTCTCTCCCTGCCCTCCCGGAGGTCCAACCCCCTGAGGAATCGGTCGATCGAGAGGGCCGCCTCTTTACCTGCAGCCACGGCATCGATCGCGATCGAGGGACCGCTGACGGCATCGCCGCCAGCGAAGACGCCCCTTCGCGAGGTCTCGAAGGTGATAGGATCGACCTTGATCGTCCCCTGGGGGGTCGTTTCGAGCTCCGCTCCCTTCAGGAAGGAGAGATCGGGCCTCTGGCCGATGGCCGGGATGACCGTATCGACCTCGATCGTGAACTCCGAACCCGGGATCGGAATGGGCCTTCTCCTCCCGGAGGCGTCGGGTTCTCCAAGCTCCATCCGGACGCACCGGAGCGAGACCGCCTTCCCCTCCCGACGGGCGATCTCCACCGGCGCGGCCAGGAACTGGAACCGAACCCCTTCCTCCCCTGCCTCCCGGACATCCTCTTCGTAGGCGGGCATCTCTTCTCGCGATCGGCGATAGAGGATCGTGACCTCCTCCGCACCCAGCCTGAGGGCCGAGCGGGCCGCATCGACGGCCACGTTTCCACCTCCGATCACCGCCACCCTTCTTCCGATCTCGACCTTCTCGCCGAGGTTGACCTTTCTCAGAAAGACCACCCCCGGGATGACGGCGGGGTCGTCCTCGCCCGGGATGTTCATCTTCTGATCCAGATGGGCGCCCACGCCGAGAAAGACGGACCGATATCCCTGCCCAAAAAGGTCCTCGATCGTGAAATCGGATCCGAGGGCCGCGTTCGTTCTGATCTCCACGCCCAGGGATCGGATGGCCTCGATCTCTTCGGAGAGGACCTCTCTCGGAAGGCGATAGGCAGGGATTCCGGTTCGGAGCATCCCCCCTAAGACCGGGAGGGCCTCGAAGATCGTCACCCGATATCCCTTCAGGGCCAGATAGGCCGCCGCGGTCAGGCCCGCAGGGCCCGAGCCGATGATGGCCACCTTCTCGTTTTTAGGTTCCTCCTTTTTGGAGGAGAGGGATGGTTTCACCCGGTCGGCGACGAATCGCTTCAGCTCGCAGATGGACACCGGTTCATCAAGGTCCTTCCGGTTGCACTCCTTCTCGCAGGGGTGGGGGCAGATCCTCCCGAGGACCCCCGGAAGAGGGAGGTTCTCCCAGATTAGAGACAGGGCTTCCTCGTACTTTCCTGTCCCGATGAGGGCCACGTATCCCTGCACATTGATGCCTGCCGGGCAGGCGAGGCGGCAAGGAGCCCGATCCCCTTTCTCGATCGTAAAGATATTGGGAAATGCCTGGGCATAGGGACGGTAGATGGCCTTACGGTCGATCAGGCCCTCGTCGAATTGGCTCTTGAGAGGGACGGGGCAGACCGAGGGGCATTCCCCGCAGCCCGTGCATTTGGAGGGGTCGACATAGCGGGGCTTCTTCCGGACGGTCACCTCGAAACAACCCGGCTCTCCCTGGACCTCCACCACCTCCGAATAGGTGAGGGGCAGGATGTTGAGGTGCCGGCCGGCCTCCACCAATTTCGGAGAGAGGATGCACATGGAGCAGTCGTTGGTGGGAAAGGTCTTGTCGAGCTGGGCCATCGCACCGCCGATGGCCGGCGAGGATTCGACGAGATAGACGTAGTAGCCCGATTCAGCGAGATCGAGCGAGGCCTGGATGCCCGCAATCCCGCCGCCCACGACCATCACGGCGCCGACTTTCTCCGCCATCATAGGCTCTCCTTCGACAGCTCTTTTATTCTCAAATCAAGCCTTTCTGGCCCATCCTTTTCAAGGGGTCGGTGAGGTGGTGGCTCAGCCACCTCTTCGCATCCTTGTGACCAAGGGCCAGACCCATCAATTCCGAGAAGTAGAGGATGGGGATTTCGAACCTCTCCCCGGTCTCCTTGGCGAGCTCCTCCTGCCGGGTGTCGAGATTGGCATGGCACATCGGGCAACCCGTGACGATGGCATCGGCCTCTGCCTCTTTGGCGATGGCGAGGAGCCGACCGCTCAACTTCCTCACGATGTCCGTCCGGGTCATGACCAGGCTTGCTCCGCAACAATCGGTCTTATAGGACCACTGGAGGGGTTCTGCGCCGAGGACCTCCATCAGGTGATCCATGTGGAGGGGATCTTCGTATCGTTGGATGCCTGTCAAGCGAGGGGGCCGCACCGTGAGACATCCATAATAACAGACGACCTTCAGGCCTTTGAGCGGCTTGGTGCGTCTCTTTTTCACCTCCTCGAGGATCGGCTCCGAGGTGAAGAAGTCGAGGGCATAACGGATCGGGACCTTCCCCTGATAGGAGAAGCGGAGCTGATCCGGATGCTCGTGGGCCTCCTTCTCCGCGGCCTTGAACCGGCTATAACAGGCCACGCACGGGACGATCAGCTCCCGGGGATCCTTTTCGGCGATGGCCAGGTTTCGGGCAGCGAGGTCGATGGCGAGCCTCTCATCGGTGCAGTGGGCAGAGCTGGCGCCGCAACAGGTCCAATCCTCCAGCTCTTTTAGCCCGATGCCGAGCAGGGCCGAGACCCCGCGAATCGATTCGTCGTACTCCCTTGCGGTTCCGTGGAGGGAACACCCGGGATAGTAGGAAACCTCCATCATCTCTGCTCTCCTTGCTCGGGGGTGACCCGTTTCGGTTTCCCCGGAGGGGTCCCCCCATCCCACCACCCATTAGGGGGAGAGGGATCAAGGGTGATGGGCCAATGGCCTTGGTTCACTCCTCACTTCGTCTCCCTACGTTCGAGGGAGCCGAAGATCTCCCGGATCTGGCTTCCTCCGCCGAATTTGGAAGGGAAGAGCTTAATCTTTCCCTTCCGGTACATCTTCCATCCGAGGGAGGCATCCTTGAAGAAGTCGCCCGTCTTCATCTTGAACTGGAGGATGAGGCTCAACTCATGGACCCGGCCCTTTGACTTGATCGTATCGAGGAAGACCGAATGGAAAACCGGGATCTCCTTCTCACCCGGCTTCATGCCCGACCGGAGGGCCATGGCCCTCAGGGTATCCATGATCTTCGCGATGTCGATGTTGTTGGGACACCGGACGGAGCAGGCATAACAGGAGGCGCAGATCCAGATCGTCTTCGAGCCGAGAACCTTGTCCCGGTGATCGTATTGAATATGCCGGAGGACCTGGTTGGGCAGCAGGTCCATCGCATAGGCGACCGGACAGCCCGCTGAACATTTTTTACATTGATAGCAGGCCTGGACCGTTTCGCCACTGAGCCGGGCCACCTCGGCCAGAAAGGTGTGGGCTTCGGACTTCATGGTGAACCTCCTCTCCCTCAATAAAGGGGCTGTCCTTCGAGAACGGGCTGGGCCTGGGGCTGGACCGGAAGCTCGATGATAAAGGACGATCCCACCCCCACCTTGCTCTTCACCGTGATGGTCCCTCCATGATCTTGGACGATTCCATAAGAGGTGGCCAAGCCCAACCCGGTGCCTTTGCCGACGCCCTTCGTCGTAAAGAAGGGTTCGAAGATTTTCGAGAGGTTCTCTTCCGGAATTCCTTCTCCGGTATCGGTGAATTCGATCGAGACGGTCTTTCCATCCGCCGAGGCCGAGGTGGTGATGGTCAAGGTCCCGCTTCCATGCATGGCCTCGGCGGCGTTGACGATGATGTTCATGAAGACCTGTTTGAGCTGCCCGGAATTGCCCCGGACGAAGGGGAGATAGGGGTCGAGGTTTTTGACGATCTTGATGTTGTGGAAGAGGGCCTGGTTGACCAGGAAGAAGAGGCCGTCGTTGATCGCCCGGTTGATGTCGGTGGGCTCCTTCTTCGGCTCGGTCTGCCGGGCAAATTCGAGAAGGCTTTTGACGATCTCCTTGCACCGGCCGGCCTCCTGGACGATCCGGGCAAGATCCGCCCGTTTGGGATCGTCCTCAGGAAGGTCCTCCATCATCAGGCTGGCGTAGATGAGGATGCCTCCGAGGGGGTTGTTGATCTCGTGGGCGATCCCCGCGGCCAGCTTACCCAGAGAGGCCATCTTCTCGGAGCTGACGAGCTGGAGGTGGGTCTCTTGGAGCTTCTTCTCCATCGCCAGCCTGGGCCTCAGGTCGGTGAAGATCCCGACGCTGGCGATCTCCTGACCGAAGGGGTTGTAGATGAGGGCGGCCGAGATCTGGATCGGGATCTCCTCGCCATATTTGTTGACGACGTTGAACTGGGTCGGAAGGAGTTTTCCCACGCCGCCATAATCGGGGCTTCGAAGCCTTCGCATCACCTCTTTGGCCACGCCCGGCGGGTAGATCTTAGTGATGTGGATCTTTCCGATCACCTCTTCGGCCCGGTAACCTAACAGGGTCTCGGCGCCTTTGTTGAAGATGAAGATGTTCCCCTTCATGTCGGCGGCGATGATGCCGTCGACCGAGCTCTCGATGAGGTTCATGAAGAACTCGTTGGCCTCCCGGAGCTCCTTCTCGATCCGCTTCCTCTCGGTGATGTCGAGGTTGATCCCTTCGTAGCCGATGATCTCTCCCTTGTCGTTGTGGATGGGATAGCCGGTCAGGAGGACCGTGATCTTCTCGCCGTCCTTCTTCTTGAATTCGATCTCCATGTCCCGGATGTACCCGTCCTTTTCCATTTTCTCTTTGAGGAGCTTTCGGTCTTCGGGATTGACATAGAGGTCCTTGACGATATCGATGGCCAGAAACTCCTCCTTGCTGGAATAGCCGAGCATGTCCAGGAGGGCCTGGTTGCAATCGATGAACCGCCCATCCCTCGAGCTGATGAAGAGGCCGTGTCTCACCCTTTCGAAGAACCTCCGGAGCTTCTCCTCCGAGGCCTTTAATTCTCTTTCGAACTTCTTCCGTTCGGTGATGTCTTTGAGATAGGCGTATCCTTTGCGGACCCCCCGGGAGGTCTGGGTCAGGGCGATGCAGATCTCCACCTCTTTGACCTCGCCCCCGGCGGTGATCACGAAGGCTTCGGTGCAGGTCTTTTCTCCGTAGCGTTCGGGATGGGCGAAGAGGTCGGTCACGAAGGATTGATAGGCCGGGTCGAGGAGCGAGAGCACGGTCATCCGGAGGAGGCGCTCGTTCGAATATCCGGTGATCTCCGAGGCCATCCGGTTGGCATATTCGATCCGAAGGTCCTGATTGAAGACGAGGATGCCGTCGTTGCCCAGCTCGGCGATGGCATGAAACATTCCATTGCCGAACTCTCTCAGGGGCCATCCCCTGGAGGGACTTTCCCCCTTCTTCACAAACAGAGAGGAAAGGCGGTTAAGCCAGTCTTTCAGCATCCAACGTTTCCTCATCGGTTAGAGGCCCACCTGATCCAAGAGGGGGGTGACCAGGTGTTCCCATCCGAGGGGGATGATCTGGATCCCCTGGCAGAGGGGTCGGAGCGCCCGGATCAGGTCTCCGGCAATTTCGATGCTCGCCATCTGCTTGTCCGAAGCCTTCATCAACCGATCGATGGTCTCTTCGGGAATCGAGGCGCCTTCGACGTGCTTGTTGATATACCGGGCCATCCCGACCGATTTGAGCAGGGTGATCCCCGCGAGGATCGGGACCTTGAAGGGGGCCGCCTTTTTGACGAAGGCCTCGAAGAGGCCGACGTCGTAGACGGATCCGGTGAAGAAGAACTCCGCGCCCTGCCGGATCTTCTTTTCCATGTCCCGGATCTCGAGGTCGAGGACGTGGCCCTTGGCGCCCGCATTGACCGTCGTGCCGACGAAGAACTGGGGTTTCCCTTTGAGGTCATTCCCCATGAGGTCGTATCCTTCCTGAAGGCGTTTGGCCGCGGCCAACAGCCCAAAGACGTCGAGGTCGTTGACCGGTTGGGCCTCGAAATGGTCTCCGAGGGCAGGGGGATCGCCCGGCAGGAGAAGGAGGTTTTTGAGGCCGAGGGCCGAGGCATTGAGGAGCTCGGACTGGAGGGCCAACCGGTTCCGGTGCTGACTGGAGAGGTTGACGATGACGTCCAATCCCCTCTCCTTCAAAAGGGCCGAGGCCGAGAGCGATCCGAGCCTCATAATCGCATTCTGAAGGTCCGGAACGTTGATGGCATCGAGCCGGCCTTTCCACTTTTCCCCATACTCGAAGGTCTCCGAAAGGTCCACCCCTTTGGGGGGCTGGAGCTCGGCCACCACCACGAACTTCCCAGATTCCAACCGGTCTTTGAAGGTCATGAACGTTCTCCTTCACTCGATCTTGGGTCGGGGCAACAGACCGGCCATCTCCGTGATCTGACTGGTCATCTGTTCCCATTCGATGGCCATGATGTGGACTCCGTGAACCCCCTCGATCTCCTTCAGCTCCAGGATCTGTTCGACGCAGAGCTTGATCCCTTCCTCTGCGGGTTTCTTGGCCTTGACGATCCGGTCGATGATCTCGTCCGGGATGATGATCCCCGATACGTTCTTCGCCATGTAGCGCGCCATACCTCCAGATTTCAGGGGGGTCACGCCCGCCAGGATGTGGACCTTTTCATGCAGCCCTCGATCCCTCACCATCTTCATCCACTCTTTGAATCGTTTCATGTCGTAGATGCACTGGGTCTGGATGAAGTCGACCCCTGCCGCGACCTTCTTGGCCAGGCGGGTCGCCCTGAATTCGAAGGGATCTCCGAAGGGGTTCTCGGCGGCGCCGATGAAGAGCTTGATCTCCCCCTCGATCTTCTCCTCCCCTCCCAGCAGGGTCCCCTGATCTCTCATCGTCCGGACGCAGTCGATCAGCTGGATGGAGTCGAGGTCATGGACGTTTTTGGAGTCGACCTGGTTGCCGAAGGAATGGTGATCTCCGGTCAGGCAGAGCATATTCCGTATGCCCAGGGCCGTGGCCCCGAAGATGTCGCTCTGGATGGCGATCCGGTTGCGATCTCGGGTCGTCATCTGCATCACCGGTTCGATCCCCATCTGGATCAGGAGGCTTGAGGTGGCGATGCTCGACATCCGGACGATGGCCGTCTGATTGTCGGTGACGTTGACCGCGTCCACATATCCTCGCAGGAGATCTGCCTTCCGCTTGATGACGCTCACATCGTTCCCTTTGGGGGGGCCAAGTTCTCCGGTGACGGCAAAGAGCCCTTTTGACAAGATCTTTTCGAGGTTGCTTCCCGCTTTCATACCTTCAGATCCTCCCTTACAATCCGTCTCGGTCCTCGATCCCTCGATTCCACCCCCCATCTTCTCGCGGGGATGATCTCCTCCAACCGGTGGAGCTGGTTGAGATTCTTGAGCCGATCGTAGATGAGCTGCCAGGCGCAGTCCCGCTCCACCTTGATCTCGCACTTTCCTTTGGACGAACCGCCGCAGGGGCCGTTGAAGAGCTGTTTGGCACAGCGGGCCACCGGACAGACGCCCCCTGTCCGTTCGAGGATGCAGTTGCCACAGGCCTGGCACCGTTCTTCCCAGACCCCGTGGGTGACGGTCTCCCCCAGAAAGGTGGTGTTGACCCCTGGCAGGATCGGGGTCTTTGAAAAATGGCGGGCCAGCGTTTGAACGCCCACGCCGCAGGCGATGGAGAGAACCGCCTCGACCTTTTCAACGGTGTCGGATAGCTCCTCGGCGAATTCGGGTTCGCATTGGCGGGGGGGGGGGGCCTCCAGGATTTCGAGGGGCTTTCCGACCTTCGACCTGGCCATCCGGAGGGCTGAGGCCAAAAGGCCAACCTCCTTCTCCCCGCCGGCCTGGCAGACGGTGACGCAGGCCCCGCATCCCGAAAGGAGGATTCGGTTGTAGGGAGTCAGGGAATTCAAAATTTCATCCAAGGGTTTCTGTTCGGCTTTGATCATGAGGTCCTCCTATCTCCGATCGTCCTTTCCCGGTCATCCCGAAGGGGAGGGCTTGCAGGGATTCGGTCCAAGTTTTTTCAACTCCTCCCATTTCCTTTGGAGGGTTTCGATCACCTTGGGTCCACTGTTGGTGGCCACGTGGCAGAGCTCGATCCGTTCCTTTTCGAGGCCGATTTTCTCCAGGAAATGGTGGGCATAGGAGAGACGGCCTTTGGCCCGGAGATTCCCCCTCAGAAATTGACAATTCTCTTCGTAACAGCCAAAGATCAGGACTCCATCGGCGCCTCGCTCTAAGGCTTTCAGAAGGTAGAGGGTTTCAATGCGGCCCGCACATGGGACGCGGACGATCTCCAGATTCGAGGGAAACCCTCCTCCCGATCCGGCTGCCATCTCCAAAGCGGGATATCCGGACTGATCACAACAGAAGGCAACGATCTTCGGTTCAAACCCATCCATGGTCCTCTCCAATCCTTTTCGATCCGCTCAACCCCCCGAAGGAGATCAGGGCAGAGGGCGTGTGTCCCCCTGCCTCATCCCAGACCCATCTGGGCATAGATCTGTTCGTCCGTCAGATGGCGCAGGGTGATGGCCTTTGCGGGACATTCTCCGACGCAGATCCCGCACCCATAACAGGCCACGGGATCGACCTTGGCCGCTCCCCACTTCTGCCCCTCTCCCGCCCCGGCCGTGAGATAGACGTTTCGCTCCGCATATTTCTCGACCGTAATGGCAGAATGGGGGCAGAGACGGGGGCAGGTGTAACAGACCGCGCATTTCTTCGGATCCACCTCCGCAACGGCGAGGTCGTATTCATAGGTGCCCCCTGACAGGAGTTTGATCACCTCCTGGGCGGCTGCTTCTGCCTCGATCAAGGTTTCAGAAAGCTCTTGGGGGAACCGACAGCCTCCGGCCACCACAATCCCCCTTCGGTTCGATCTCACGCGGAAGAACTGGGGGTTGTCCTCTATGAGGAATCCCCGGTCTCCCAGGCAGAGGCCGAGTTTTCGGGAGAGGAGTTCGGTATCCCCGCCCGGGAGGATGGGCTCGCTCATCACGACGAGATCCGAAAGGATGGAGAGGGACTGCTCCTCCTCCTTTCGAATCGCCGAGGTATCCTTCACGTCCACCCGAATGCGGCCGTTGACGATGGAGAACTTCGGTGGGTCGCTATATTTAACCACGAGGGCGCCCTGCTGTCGGGCCCTTCGATAGAGTCGCTCCATGCCGTCGGCAGAGACCTTCACCTCTTTGCAGAGGATCGTCGTCTGGCATTGAAAGGTCTCCTGCAAGAGGAGGGCCTGCTTCATCATGTGGATGGCATCGAGCTTCAGATCGAGGTTGACCTGATCGAGGACGAAGGTGACCGCCTCGGCCCTCTTTCCGTTCCAATAGAAGGAAGGGGCCTCGCTCTCGGCGAGGAGCTTCTCCATCTCCTCCGGAGAGACGAAGCTTCGATGGGCGTAAATGCCCGCCCTCTCAGAATGGACCTCTACCCCCGTCGCCACGATGATGGCCGCGCTTGAGAGGAGTTGCTCGGTTCCGTCGGCCCGGCGAACCTTGGCTTGAAACCGGCCGAAATGGCCCTCGACCCTTTTCAACTCCGTTCCCAGATGAACGGTGATGAGGGGGTGGCGATCGACCTCGGCGATGAGACCCTCCAGCCACCTCTGGGCATTTTCAGATCGGTGGTAAAAGAACCGAAGGTGAGAGGCCCTTCCGCCCAATCGATCCTTCTTCTCGAGGAGGTGGACGCTGATCCCGGATCGGGCCAGGGTGAGGGCCACGCTGAGGCCTGCCACCCCTCCTCCGAGCACGAGGACTTCGCGTTTCAAGGGGAGGGATTGGTGGTCGATCGGGTTGGATCGGAGGGCCACCGAGATGGCCCTAAGCATCGCGTTTTTGATTCTTTCGAAGGCCCTCTCCTCCCCAAGGCCTTTCTCCATGAGGGGGGTCAGTGGGAGGACCGTGATGAGATAGGGGTTGAGGATTACGGAATGGCCAAATTTGTTGAACGAGGCCTCGTAACGCTTCGGGCTTCCACCGAGGAGGATGGCCCGCTCTGCCCCATGGGTCTTCAATTGTTCGGTCAGCCTCCCGAGGGCTTCCGGGGCCAGCAGGTCTTCCTCTACCATCGAGAAGGCGATTTGGGGGATTCCCCCGCTGAACTCGGCAATCTGGTTGCAGAGGACAGGAGAGATCAACGCTCCCGCTCGGTCGATGCAAAGGCCTACGCGTGCCATTTAATTCCTCCCCTTCAGATACTGCTCGACCTTACCCGCGATCGATTTCGAATGGAGAATGGACCGGTCGATGTCCTTCGGCCCACTGCAGGCGCCCGCAACGAAGATTCCTGTTTGGAAAGGAGGGGGATCCAAAAATCCCTCTTCATTCAATTTCAGTCCGAAAAGCTGGGCCAAGGACTTCGCCCCTTTGCCCAGGACCATGCCCACGGAGAGGACGATCAAGTCGAAGGGTTCTTCGAGAACCTCTCCCTTTTGAGGGTCGATCAATCTCACCCTCAACCCTTCGGTCAGGGGCGAATGGTAGACCTTGGAGGGGAGGCAGCGGAGGAATCGAAGGTGGGGGTCTTTTCGACAGGCATCCAAGAAGCGTTCGAAGGAGGCCCCGGCGGGCTGGATGTCCATGTAGAAGAAGGTGACCAGGGTGTCGGGGTATTGGTGACGGATGGCTTTGATGAGGCGGAGGGCATAGGCACAACAGACCTGGGAGCAGTAGAGGTTTCCGATGGACTCGTCCCGGCTTCCGACGCACTGGAAGAAGGCTATGGTTTTGGGGACCCTTCGGTCCGAGGGGCGCTCGAGCTTCCCCTGGAACCGGAGCATCTCATCGAGATCTTTTGCCGTGATCACATTTTTGAACCGACCGTATCCGTATTCGGCCTTGGCCGTCGCATCGAAGGGCTCGATCCCTGTGGCGAGGACGATGGCCGAGGCCTCGACCTTCATCCTCCCCTTTCCGTTCTTTAAAAAGCCCTGGTAAGCACCCGGCCCTCCCTGGAGATCGACCAATTCCGTCTGGGTCAGGATGGAGAGGGACCGATAGCGGGAGAGCTCGGCCAACCTTTTATCCACCACACAGGCAAAGCATTTGTTGCAGGATTCGGAGGCCTTGCAGCAAAACACCGAGGCCAGCCCACCTAACTGGGCCTCTTTTTCGATCAGCAAGGCCGAATGGCCGGTCTGGGCCAGCTCGGAGGCCACCGTGATCCCCGAGATTCCTCCTCCGATAACCAAGGCATCCTTTTTCACCGTGTCACCTCCGATCAGACCACCTGGCAGATCTCAGGTAGGGATCTATTGGGATGGGATTGCCTGATATAATGGATCATATGATTGATGGTGGCAATGGCCAGGACCGAAAGGTCATCTCCTTTCAACTCTCTGACCCTCTCTCCAGAGAAGAGGACCTGCATGGAGGAAGGCAATTCGTCGTCCTTGTGGTGAAAAAGAAAATAGGCCTCCACCCCCGGGAAGAAGGTCTTCTTCACCATCCAGTCGCAGCGGATGGGAGGAGAGGCGACTTGCTCACCGCCAATGTAATAGGCCATCTTTTCCACGTTGTCAAGATATTCGAAGGCCTCGGCCCGTTTGGCCACCTCTTTCTTGAGATAGAGGTCATGGACGACCACCCCTTCGATCTCCTTCAGGGTCAGGTAAGGTTTATCCATCTTCGGTCTCTCCTTGATCTTTAAAGAAGAGGGCCCCGGTCGGGCAAACTTTCACACACTCGGTACACCCCTCACAGGCCTCCGAGGAGAGGGGTTGATGGTCGAAGGTGGCAAGGACCATTTCAAATCCCCGGTAGGCGAAGTCGAGAAAGGAACGACCCAATCGCTGGCAGACCCGGATACATTTGGCACACTTGACGCATTTTTTAGGGTCGAAGGTGAAGAGAGGGTGGGAATCGTCGGCCGGAAGATCCCGGAGGAGGCTTCTCAATCTTTTTGGCCTCAGGCTCCATTTTAAGGTGGAGGAGATCCGAATCAGTTCGCAGGTCTTCCGCTTGGCGCAATTTTTACAATCGATGTGGTGATCGCTCATGATGAGCTCGAAGGCGGTCCGCCTCATCCTCGCGATCTTTTCGGTCTGGGTATAGACCTTCATGTTTTCAACGACCGGGTGGCCGCAGGCGGGCACCATCTCCCGTTTCCCTTCCACCTCGACTTCGACCAGGCAGAGACGGCATCCTCCGAAGGAAAGCTCCCCATCCTCCATGGCACAGAGATGGGGAATGTAGATCCCCGATCGAAGGGCCACCCAGAGGACCTTCTCTCCGGGGTCGGCTTGGATCTCTCTTCCATCGATCGTCAGGGTCAGCATCAGGGTTTATCCCGAAGAAAGCCCAGGCGCTCCTTTTACGTCAAGGAAGGCCTGGGGTTGAACCGTTGCGATTCTCGGCGAGACCTTGAGGACGGCGCTGTATTCCTTCGGACAGACCTCCAGACAGATGCCGCACTTCACGCATTTCGTTTGGTCGATGATCTTGATGTTCTTTGCATCGGGATGGATCGCCTCGGCCGGACACTTCAAGACGCAGTGCTCACAGCTTCTCTGGCATCGGTCGTAGACGATGAGATAAGAGATCAGGTCCCGACAGACCAGGGCCGGGCATCGTTTCTCGAGGACGTGGGCCGTAAACTCCTTTTCGAAATACCTCAGGGCCGTGAGGATGGGATTGGGGGCGGTCTGGCCCAGGCCGCAGAGGGAACCTTCCCGGACCTCCTCGGAAAGTTCTTTGAGAAGCTCAAGGTGTTCCAGCGTCCCTTCTCCCTTGGTGATCTCTTCGAGGAGGAGGAGGAGGTGCTTGGTCCCAATCCGGCAGAAGGAGCACTTCCCGCAGGACTCGTTCTGGGTGAAGGCGAGGAAGTATTTGGCCATATCGACCATGCAGGTCTCCTCGTCCATGACGATCAGCCCCCCCGAACCCATCATCGAGCCCAGGAACTTCAACGAGTCGAAGTCTACCGGCGTTTCGATGAACTGGGCGGGGATACAACCTCCCGAGGGACCTCCCACCTGGATGGCCTTCAAAGGTCTGTCCTCTTTGATCCCTCCTCCGATTTGATAAATCACCTCCTTTAGGGTCGTCCCCATCTTCACCTCGGCCAATCCCGATTCCTTGATCTTTCCTGCAAGGGCGAAGACCGTGGTCCCTTTCGAACGGAGGGTTCCGATCCTTGAAAACCAGTCAGCCCCTTTGAGAAGGATGGGGGGGATGCAGGAGAAGGTCTTCACATTGTTGAGGAGGGTCGGTTTTTGGAAGAGTCCCCTTTTCACGGAGTGAGGGGGTCTCACCCTCGGCATGGGCCTCTTCCCCTCGATGGAATACATGAGGGCGGTCGATTCTCCGCAGACGAAGGCCCCGGCACCCGGAAAGACCTTGAGGTCGAAATCGAAGCCTTTGCCCAGGATGTCCTTGCCGAGGAGACGGTATTGTTTGGCCTGAGAGAGGGCGAGACGGACCCTCTCGATGGCAAGGGGATATTCGGAACGGATGTAGATATAGCCTTGATGGGCCCCCACCGCATAGCCGGCAATGGCCATCCCCTCGATCACCTGATGGGGGGAGCTCTCGAGGACGACCCGGTCCATGAAGGCTCCGGGATCGCCTTCGTCTCCGTTACATACGATATATTTGGGCTCGCCCTCGGCCTTGAAACATTCCTCCCACTTGATCCCCGTCGGAAAACCGGCGCCCCCGAGGCCCCTCAAGCCAGAACGCTTCACTTCGTTGATGATTGCCTCCGGGGTCATGTCGAGGGCCTTATCGAGGGCCTCATATCCTCCCAGGGCGAGGTAGTCCCGGATCTCCTGAGGATCGATATAACCGGCATAACGGAGGATGATCCTTTCCTCCCTCTCGAACTTCTCAAGCTCCGGGATGTAGGGGGTTCCGTCTTCTTTCTCCTCGAGGGTCCCGAGGGCCAGGTCCAGACAGGGGTCATCCTCCAGAAAATAGCGGTAGACGATCCGGGAGACCTCCTCGGGTTTCAGATTGCGGTAGCAGATCGTTGGATTGCCCGGCTTGGCGATGTAGACGAGGGGTTCCGCAAAGCAGATTCCGAGGCAACCGACCGTGATGATCTTTGCGGGCAGGTGGTGTTTGGAGAGTTCTTCCTCAAAGGTCTCCTTCACCTCCAGGGCCCCGACCGATATCCCGCAGGTTGCACAACCGATGTAGATCCGGGGCTCTTCCGCCTCCATCGTCTTCCGGCGAAATTCGATTGCCTGCTGTCTGAGCTGCTGGTAGGTCATCTTCAGAGGTTGAGGGTTCGATCCGAAACGATGAACGAAACGTTTCCTCTTCGATATCTCTTACGAGGCCTTCTCGCGGTCTCGGTCCCTCAGGTTGATCAGGACCTCCTCCACCTTGCCGGTAGTCATGCGCGAGAAGATCTGATCGTTGATTTTGACCACGGGGGCCACATTGCAACAGCCGAAGCAGGCGGTGGCGTCGAGGCTGAATGTTCCATCTTCGGTCGTTTCCCCTTTGGGGATGTGGAGCTCTCTCGAAAAGGCGTCGAGGATGAGGCTTCCTCCCATGAGATAGCATGCCGTTCCGAGGCAGACATGAATGGGGTGGCGGCCTGGGGGCTTTCTTCTGAACTGGTTATAGAAGGTGACAAGGCTGAAGACTTCCGAAGGGGGGAGACGGAAGTAATGGGCGACCTGTTCCATCGCCCCCCTTGAAAGGTAACCCACTGTTTCCTGAATCTCTTGAAGCACTGGGAGAAGATTCTCTCTCTCCGGCTCGAACCTCCGAAGGATCTCTTCTATTTGCTTTGGCTCTTCCATTTCTCGATCATCTGGGGGAGATAAGCGGGAAGGTCGCTGGCCTCCCGGGGACCGACGATGACTTCCCATCCCTGGAGTTCCTCTTCGAGCTCCCCTTTGATGCGAGCGGCCAACCCGGGAATGATCACCCGTTTGTGTTTCACCTTTTCGCCAATCCCGGTCTTCTTGAGGAAGGGGCCGGCCGTATCGCCGCTGAATTTTCCGGTGGACCAGGCGGCCAGGACGCACAGCCCTTCGGTATCCTTCACGCAAAGATAGGCTGGGACCTTGCTATTTTCGATTTCGCTGGCCACGGCAAAGTAGGTCAAGGCGAAGTTGGTCGTGAGCAGGACCGGAGATTCCTCGGTGACCGCTCCGATTTCGTAGACTTTTTGCTCCACGGCGAGGGGGACCCTCGGGTCGGTGAAGATATTCTGCCTCAACACGAGCAGTGGATAGAGCGTCTCTTTGGTAAAATCGGAGAGGACGACGATGCCCGCATACTTGATCACGCCGGCCGAGGCGATCAGGGTCTCCTCCATCTTATCCTTGGTCATCAGGCAGGGCAGGGAGAGGATGGGGTACCCCAAAGGACGGAACGTCTTTTTCAAGGCGGCCCTGCGGATCAAGGTGTAATCCCTGATCATCTCCCTGAGCGATTGGGGAGAGGGGTCAAGGACGATGTCCAGAATTCCTTCCTCCTTCAACCGTTGGGTGATCGGAACGAGGGCTTCGATGCCCTCCGCCTTCACGCCGATAGGTGAGGGCTTGGCCTTCAATCTGGGAAGGGCGGCCTCGAGGTTCTCCTTCGTGATCGGATAGAGGAGGGGATTTTGGTCTGCGATGAGGTCTCTTGCTTTGAAGAGGAGCTCGAGATCATCGCAGAGGAGAACCACAGGATAACCTTCCTTGGCCACTTTCTGAACGAGGTTCAGATATTTTTCCGAATTGCCGGAATATTTTATTGCGTAGAGATTGGCCTTCAACTTCTGGCCGACGCGATCAAACTGGTAGGTTTTCAGTTTATCGATTTTCGCAGTGAGGGAGGCGTCGTCTTCCTGATCGGAGAGGAGAAGACCGATGCCGGTCGGCCTGTAGAAGGTCTTTTCGTGTCGATAGAGGACCTCTTCTTCCCCGATGCTCAGCGCATTTTCTCCTTTCCCGATGGTGACCAGCCGGATGGGCGGGGCCAGGGCCTCCTCCAGCTCCTTCTTCACCTCATCGGGAAGATAGGGACACTTATCGACCGTGACCGCGGCCGAGGCCAGTTTCATGGCGAAGGCGAAACAGGTCGGGAACCCGCACTCCTTGCAGTTCTTTTTTCCCCCTTCGGGAAGTTTCTTTTGGATATCCGATGCTTTCAGCGCCATGGCATCCTCCTTCCCCCCCTTAACCTGTGACCCAAGGATGGCCTACGCGGTTTAGGTATTCGGTCAGCTCGTCCACGTTCTTGACATCCTCCTCCGTGGGGATCTTGTCATAAAGCCCTGCTTCCTCCAGGACATCTTTCACCTGCTCCTTGATGGCCTTGGGCAGCCAGACGATCCTTTTTAACCCCCCATCGGTTTTGAGGAATTTCTTGGATCGCATGTAGGAGATGGCCATCCCGAGCATCCCCTCATTCTGGCGTCCTCCCGAGGCCTCGCCCGCAATTCCCGAGAATTTCTGGCCCGTGACGGTCTCGCCCACATAATCTCGGTGGACGACGCCGAAGGCATCCACCTCAGGGATGTAGAAGCAGATGGCCTGGAAACATCCGCAGGAGGTGTGGGGATTCTCCAAAGCACTATGGAGACAGAAGACGCTGTTGGCGCCGAGAGATTTTTCCGAGACCACCTGGTTGACGCCCGAGTAGATGAACTTCTCCGGATCGAGGAGCTCTCCTTTCTGAACGGCGAACTGGGGGCCTTCAGGGTCGATCTTATAGGCCGCCCTTCCATCAAACCAGTTGATGGCGCCGCAGAGGGAGACCCGTTCGGGCGTGATGATGCAGACGTGGGTGGGCGCGAAGGACTGGCAGAGGCTGCAGCCATAGAATTCATCCACCTCTTCTTCGGTGATCCCCTTGAGCCGATCATCCCTCTCCTTGTAGATCTTCCGGGCCTCGAGGACCTCCTTCTCCACCAAAGCCGGGTCGGTGATGAAGGTGATCTGGATCTTCTCGATGATGGGGAGTTCGTTCTTGTAGAGCATGATCAGAATCCTTCCGATCTCATCGAGGGAGTTGAGCCCCTTCTTGAAGCTGTCCTTGTGAAGCCTCATCCAGATCTCGTCCCGCTGCGCCATGTGCCAGAACCCTTCGATGTAGTTGATGTACATGTGGACCCGGCGCTCAAAGACGGGCTCCATGTCCTTTTCGAGCTGTTCGCCCGCCACGAGAATTTTGATGAAGATGGGGATGGAGGCGCCCTCCTCGAAGTCCTTGATGTCCTTTCCGATGATCTCGACCTTTTCGTCCTCCACCTGGTCGGCCGGGACTACGGTGACCAGCTCGGCTTTGAATTTGTGTTTCGGGCCTCCGAATTCGATGTAAAAATCTTCCTTCCTTACCGTCTCGCCTTCATACTGGGGTCCAACGTCGACAGAGAACATCTTCCTCCTCCTTTCTTATTTCAAACTGTTGACCAAATTTTCGAGATATTCTTTCCATTTGTCTGCCTTCATGTTGGGCATGGAGAACGTCGCATGAGGATAGACGTAAGGGCAGAGCGTGACCGTTTTGAGATGGGGGGCATAGTGCTTCAGGGTGGAGAGTCCCTGGTTGCCGAGGTCGGTCCTGACCCCGAGAAACATCACCAGATCGTGATTTCCCTGTTTTCGGACCCCCTTCCATTCCGGGTCCTTGAGGTGGTTGATGATCTCGATGATGTCGTAGGTCGAATCCGGGACGACGCCGTGTTGCATCAGGGTCTTTTTGGTGCAGGCCGTGGCGCAGGTGGCCGCCCCAAGGAGTTTGACGATGTCAACCCCGTATTCAATGGCATACCTGCCATTGAGAAAGATCTCCGGGCAGCGAGGTCCGATGACCATGAGGGGCCTCTCCGCCTTCTTGATGATCTTTCCCAGTGCCTGCGGGTCTTCGATGACCCGGCAACCCTTCAACCCCGTTAAGACGTTGACATAATGAAGTGGTAAGCTCATTTTTCTCCTCCATTTTTAAGTCGTGAAACGTGGAGGGTAAAAGAATCACGCTTCACGGTTTTTTTTGATCGCCTCTTCCACAGCCATTTTTATCTGCAATCCTGCATGGTGCATCAGCGTGTCGCCCAGTTCCGGGTCCATCGTCATGGTGGCCATGCAGGGGTGATTGTGGTGGAGGATGCCCGCATTTTCCACCGCATCTTTCCAGTGGGCTCCTAAAAGGTGTTCTGCGACATACCGGGTATTTCCACAGGGGGCATCCCGGAGGACCCTGACCGCCTTCACCTTCTCGTTCTCGAAGTCGATCTCCACCTTGGGCCTCCCGAAATAACGAAGAAACTCCTGGACGAGATCGGTTGGGGTCATCTTCTCGTTCAGGGTGCAGAAGGTCATGGGATAAAGGAACTCGATTCCCTTTGCCTCGAGTTTCCTTTTCAGTTGCCTTGCCAATCCCGTGGTCAGGAAGGCCTTATTATCGATGGGAGCGATCACGGCCTTGGCCC
>JAOAHX010000031.1 GCA_026415035.1 Thermodesulfobacteriota bacterium
TCGTCGAAGGCACCGGAATCTTGTTGCAGAATCGAGGAAAATCCTTTTCTTTGAATCCTGAACATCGGAACAGGCTCGAACCTCATAAGCGCCCCATGCATACCATCATCCCTGGAATGGTTTTCAAAGATGGGGAGTTTTTGATGAGCTTCGGCGTGATGGGGGGCGATATGCAACCCCAGGGCCATGTCCAGTTTTTGGTGAATCTCATTGACTTCGGGATGAATTTACAGGAGGCGATGGATACACCGAGGATCAGACACCTCAGAGGGATGGAGGTGTATCTCGAAGAGGGGATTCCAGAAGAGACTGCTTCGGCTCTTGCTCAGAAGGGCCATCAGGTTATTAAAGGGTTATCTTCGATTAATCAGGTAGGAGGAGGCCAGGCCATCTTTTGGGATCGAGAACAGGATGTCCTCTTAGGAGCCTCCGATCGCCGCAAAGACGGCTGTGCCATCGGATTTTAAAGGATGAAGGGGATCTTTTTCTAATCTTAAAAATGATCGAAATCAAAGGGCCCTTTCCTCCAAAAGGAGAAACGGTTTTCCTTATCCGTAAGCATATGAAACCTGAATGCACTCCTTATTCGACTAAAAGTCCTGAAAAAGAATGAAATATTCAAAGGCAGAGCCGATTTTTAATTTAAGGACAGGAGGCCTTCAGTCGAGCATATATATTCTTATTCGGTGTACGTTTTTAAGGGAATTACCGGCAAAAAAACCTTTCTCGAGATCGGAAATGGTCATCCATAGGTTATGATTTGACGGACTTTCTCCTTCCAATTCTTTTAGATTTAGACCTTGGACGATAAGGGTTATCTGCTCGGATGATAGATGGAGTTCACAGATTGCGGTTCTCCTTTTGCCGATCATATGGCATCTCAAGTTGGAAATGGAGACTCATTGTTTTTGTCAAGAGTTCTATTAGATCGGTCTTAAGAGCTTACCGATTTCCTAAGGTCCATAAGACATCACCGCCAAGAACCGAGAAGACCAAAAATTAGGCGAGGAGATGTAGGAAATAATTCATTTTCCGTACCGGGGTATTTGATATTTCATCCTCTATTATTTAAAATTATTTTGCCTTGGTCCATGTTGGGGAAGGGGAGCCATTTTTTTCTTATGAGGCCTCGAAAAACCTCTTCTATTATTAAATCCTTCCAGGAATTAAACATTGTCCTCGATATAAAGTCTCTTCCAGCCTACCATGCTGCTACCGATGCGGTCTCTGAAGATAAGTTGAGCCCAGAGGCTGAGGAGAGCCTGTTTCGAACAGCGATGGATGGCGTGAGACCCATTCCCAACCAGAGATATGTTGAGAGGGCTTCCAGAATTGAAGGGACTGGGGGGTTCGTGAAAAAAGATGATGCTGAGGCCCTCGAAAGTCTTAAGGACCTTGTAAGTTATGGAAGAGGGTTCGATGTCGCAAGCACACCCGAGTATATCGAGGGGACGGGTTATCATATCCATCCTGAAATCGCCAAGAGGCTACATCGGGGCGACTTTTCCATTCAAGCACACCTCGACCTCCACGGACTGATTGCCGAGGATGCCAAAGAGGTGTTTGATCAGTTTATGAAATGGGCGGTAACTTACGGAAAAACAGGGGTTCTGATCACTCACGGCAGAGGACTTTCTTCACCTGGCGAACCGGTCTTGAAGAAGAAGGTCGAAGAGTGGCTCACGAAGGGAGTCTGGAGAAAGTGGGTGGTCGCCTATTCCAGCGCAAGAAAATGTGACGGAGGCGCAGGGGCGACCTACGTCCTGCTCAGGTCTCGTCCTGTTTCGAAGCGTCTGAAGAAGCAAAAAATAGGTGCCGAAAGGTCTTGAAGGGCACATAAAAGAACAGCAGGAGGATCAACAGGAGTACCTTCTGATAGATTTCGACGCCAAAATAGACGAGGAAGAAGAGAACGGCGCTCAAAAGGATGAAGAAATGGATCCTGATCACGCCTCCGTAAATGGCCTTTAAATTCATCCCGGGATTTCCGCCCCCAATGATCCCCCGTCTCACGAGAAAGGTTCCAAGGATCATCGGCCAATAATGTTCGATGAGATAGACCAAGACGACGCCCTTATCGGCATTGATAAATCCATTGGGGCCGAACAGATCGATCGGTTCCATCTGAAGGAAGAAAGACATCAACATCGCATGGATCGTGTGGAAGAAGGTGAAATGAAGCCAGGTAAAAGCCCCGATTCCGATACTTCCGATGACCATTAAAAGGGGAGACAGGGTGGGCCCAGGGGTTTTGCCGTCCTTAAGGTCGTGGCCGAAGGTCTTCGCACGAAAGTAAGCGGAAAGGGGATCTCCTTTTATATTCAAGTCTTCATCCCTAAGCACCGGGAGTCCGGCGAGGTGGAGGAGGATGCGTAACACCGAGGAGAGAATCACCGCCCAGCCCGTAAGAAGACTCGACACCCATAGCCCCCAGCAGAGCTCATTGGCCTTCCAATCGAAATAGAAGGTCGAGATGGCCGTCAGAAGAAAGGCGAAAATCTCATAAAGGGGGGTTCTGGGGCTCATATATCTGAATTATATCTACCTGATTAAACGAATGGGGTCAATGCCATGGGCCTGGGGGTCAGAGTCCTACAGGGCCGATTCGATGGAACACCCAAATGAGATGTCGAAACCATCCGGATCGTGATGCAATTGCAACCTGCCAGAAATTTGAAGCAGGTTTTTGTGAAGAATGTTGCGAGTGTTTGAATACCGATTCGTGCTGCGAATGCAAGGACCCCATAGAGTACTGTAAATTCAGACCTCACTGCTTGATCTGGGAGATGTCGAAAGACAAGAGAAAGAGAAGGGGATAGATAGGGATCACGCGCTCTGGATTTAAGGAATCTCACCCTCCGGGGATTTAGAAAAAATAGCCCCGCCCAAGGTCCCGGTCCTGGCCTTTAAGATATTCGGCAATAAGGAAGCCAGAACCCCTCTCTATAGAGGAGGCGGGTGGTAGTGTCTCCCGGATTTGAAGGCCTTCCGTGATCAA
This sequence comes from Thermodesulfobacteriota bacterium, assembly GCA_026415035.1. NCBI lineage: Bacteria > Pseudomonadati > Thermodesulfobacteriota > Thermodesulfobacteriota bacterium. The sequence goes on from JAOAHX010000031.1 coordinate 2,999, forward strand.
TCTTCGGAGGGATCTCTCCCCGTTTAAAAACCTCATATTCGGGGTCCCAGGGAAAGAGGAGGACCTCTCCTCCGAGATCTTTCAAGATGGGAAGAATCGGCTTTATCTCTTTTCTCCTCAAAGAGCTGAAGACCGCCTCAAGGTTCTCAAATTGGGAGAGATCCTCCATAATTTGAAGGGTAGGGGGGCTTAAGGCGACCTTTCCCCTTAAATTCTCCTCAAGGGCCTTCCGGGGTGTCAACCAGACCTCTGCAATGGTCTCCTTCCGGTCAAAACTCGCCTCCTGCCCTTCAGGATACCGGGCGAGGAAGAATCGCGTATCGAATCTTAGGGCTCTCGCCTCCGGCGTGATCCAATGGGCAAAGTAGTGGATTTGATCCAGGGCGAATAGGATCCTCAGTTCGCTGGCCATCTGGCAGATCGTCCGTTCGCCCTTTTGGAGGAGGCTTCGGTGATATTCAAGAGTCTTTCGGTCCTCATCCGTTTTTAATCGGAAAAGTTCGTTGTTTTCGTCGTAGGCCAAAAGGATGCCCGCTTCCTCGAAGAGTTCCCGAATCCCGGCAATCCAGTAGGCTAGACTTTCTTCCTCAGACAGGGAGCCTCCGAGGATCCGGCAGGCCTGTTCAGGGGTAAGGCCTTTGCTCAAGGCACAGGTCTCAACGGATCCGTCTTCCCGATCGACCCTGCCTCCCGGAAAGACGTAATTTCCGCCCATGAAGCTGCTCTTCTCATGCCGTTTGAGGAGAAAGACCTCAAATCCTTCTTGGGATTTGGAATCCCGAAGCAATATCACGGTGGCCGCTTTTTTGGGGACGGCTGGCATATCTTATCCTTTAACATACATGGGGTGGTTTATCCAATTGAAAAAGGTAAAAAATTGTGCCAAAACAGGGTGAGATCGATGAGAATGGGCGACTTGGATTTTAATTCCATCTTTTTGGATCGTGATGGGGATGGGTTTGTTGACTCCATCGATCTGCAAATTCACCTCGGTCCGTCCTGCGGAAATCCAAAAGTTCTCTGTGCCGTCCTCGACCTTTGTGCAGCGATCGGCTTTGAATCCATGGGGATGCATTTTCCCCTCGTCACAAAGAGGATGGCGAAAGACCCTTCCATCAGGAATCATCTCTATATCGGGACACCCCACGAACTTAAGAGAGCTCCTCAGGAGGATTGCCCGAACACCTATTTTATAAAGGGACCTTGTGTCGATGGTCTAACCGAGGAGATAAGTCATCTGGCGCGCCTTTTGATCTTGAAAAACGGGAAGAGCTTTCGGGGGTCGGCCCACCCAAAGGCTTCGCAAAGAGAGATGATAAGCCCCCTCAACCCTTTCTCGTTTTGGACCTTTTTTCAAGTTTCGTTTGAAGAGACCCCTTCGAACCTCATTTTCCCTTATAAAATCCTCCTGTTCAGCCATTTCCGTCCGGAAACGGCAATCGCCATAGCAAATTTTGTTGCCCGATTGGGCCTGGAGAGCCCTCACCTGACGTTTCCTCTTGCCTTTTCTGCCTCCGAGAAGATTAGAGAGAAGGGACCCTATATCTATATTGGGAAAAGGGAGGATTTGGGAAGGATCAGGATTGATGTTCCTGAGAAGATCTTTCGCTCTCGATGGGATTCGGGAATCTTTTTTGTCCCAAACGGGAAGGAGATCCCCGACATCTTGATGACGGGGAAGGAAAAAAGCCTCGAAAGCATCCTGACCCGTTTCAGTCTCCTCCCCACCGGTTCGAAGGGATCAAAAGATCCGGTCTCCCAGAAGATGAATGCCTTCCTCGAACACTTCAACGATTTCCTAAGAGTTCCCTTTCCTCCTCGTGCCTCCGGAAAAAAGATTGTCCGAAACTATGTCTTCGATGATGGGGAAGAAGAGGTTTTAAGGAGATTGAAAAGAGGTTTGGGAGAAAGAGATCTCAGGGATGAACCCATCGCGATTCAGATCATGATCGCGAAGCCAGAAAGAGAGAGAAGAAAACTGGCGCAGTTGATTACCCATCGCCTGGTCAATCTGGGAGCGGATAGGAAGAGAATCGACGTAAAAGTTCTAAATGCTTACAAGCCAGGGTTGAGCTGGATGAAGGAGGTCGTTCTAAAAGAACTCGAAAAGAGAGGAGCGGATCGAGTCGAAATAGCCTTTAAACCTTTTTTGAAGAGGGGACTGGAAGAATCCCTTCGTTGGCTCCAGGAAGTCTATCCCATCGACGAGATCTTTGCCAAAAAATTGAAAATCCCCAAAGAGAGGGTCGGGTTCAAAAAAGAGAGTAGGATAAAAGAGGCCTATCGGGTGGTGGGATGGCAAGGGGCCCAAAAGGTTCTTGAGGCCCAGTTTTCTCCCAAGTGGCGCACGATCGACTATCTTCCCGCGTTTCCTCGAATGGGGAAGGTTCATCCTTGTACGGGTTGGATCAATGTCAGAGTGGGAGGCGAGGAGGTGGTAAATCGAGAGGTCAGGACTGGAATCGATAGGATCTGGGAGATTTACCAGAAAAAGGTCCTCCCACGGGTCGAAAAGGAAGCGTATCGCATCATCGTAAAAAATCACCTCCCTCCTTCCTCTCCCGTCTTCCATGAGCTTCGGTTTGACATATTTTATCGTTATCCCTCGGAACCCTTAGGGATCGATGAAGAGCGGATTTCTCCCCTTGAAGCCCTCCATGAAGACCTCTATTTTGTCACTTTAGACTTTTTTTCTAACTATTCCCAAAATACATTCCAAACGAATTACGCGCCTGGCCGAATCCTGCCCGTGATTCACCCCAATCCTCCCCATTCAAAGGCCAGGTTGCGATTTACCCTCACCCATCGGCCAGAAGAACGGGAGGATTGGAACCGAAAGGGGAAGATCTCGATCCGCGGACTTTCTTTTTTTAAGAGGGACCTTTGTCTCTACTTATCGGTTGCGGCAGAACGTCTTAGGGACCAAAAGGGACTGATGGAAAAGGTTCGCTCCTTTAGGACCTTACACCATAGCCCCTTCAGAATCGAAAGAATTTCGAAGGGAAAAGGGAGGAGAAAGGATCTCGAGCTCCTTGTAAAGGCTTCGGGCTTATGGTCCCGGAAGCCCCTTGGGCCTTCAACGAAGACCCAACGGATCGACATTCCAATGGAAAGACCCATCGGATATCGGGATGGCCTCGCCCTGATCCAGTCCCTCGAGGGTCTGCCGGGCGTCGAAATTGTGCGGGAAGGAACTTCTTCCGCGGGCCTTCCCATCTATTCTATAGAACATTCGTTTCCTTCTCCGACCCCCTTTATCTCTCATGCGAAACGAGCCCTTTTCAAACCGACCTTTTTTATCAACTGCCGCCACCATGCCAATGAGGTTTCCAGTACTAACGCGGGGTTAAAACTCTCCTATCTCCTTGCAACCCGTCCCCGGTTCCAGAAACTCCTGAAGAAGGCCAATGTGGTCCTCAATCCGATGGAGAATGTGGACGGTGTCGCTCTTTTAGAGGAAATGTTAAATCTGACGCCAAAAGACAAGCTCCATGCCGGACGCTATAACCTCGTTGGCCTGGAATATTATGACCAATACTTTAACCCAGACACCCCTTTCGGAGAGGCCCGAGTGAAGGCCGATATCTGGAAGAGGTGGCTTCCCGACATCTGTGCAGACAACCATGGCTTTCCAAGCCATGAGTGGGAGCAGCCCTTCTCAGGATATGCGCCTTTTCGATTCAGGGAATGGTGGATCCCGAGGGCCTTTTTCTTTTTCTACCTCCCTTTTCTCGAAAAAAGGGAAGGCTCGACCGCAAGGAACCGTTCCGAACGGTTTGGAAAGTGGATCTGGACCTTTCTGGAAAAGGACAAAAAGGTCCTTTGGCGGAATCAGCGCCTTTTCGATCGCTATTGGAAGTATCGGGGGCAATGGATGATTCCCCATGGAAAGGAAAGGAAGCCAGAAACTCTCCCGCTTCAGAGACGATTCCGAGGGATCAATTTTGCTTACCGTTATCCTCACCTGACGACCCTTGATTTTATCACCGAGGTGGCCGATGAAGTCGCCTGGGGGTCATGGTTAAAGGACGCCGTTACGGTGACCCTCAAGACCCATCTGGCTGTCCTTCGCTTATTGAATTCCATTCCAATTCTTGTTAAGAAGGAGTATTTCCGGGAAGGGGCGACGATCCATGTGTTTTGGCGGCGAAGGCGTCCCTTGACGTTTTGATGGAAGGTCATTCGCTTTTTAGAAGCTCAAGAAGGAGGTAAGGGTATGAAACGAGCAGGTTGGGTATTCTTCCTCGTGGCGGCCTTGGCATTTCCCCAGGTCTCCCTTGCACAAAGGCCGGTCAAAGGCGGCACCCTGACCTGGGGGAGGGGAGGGGACTCCGTGACGCTCGATCTCGCCCAGGCCACGGATGGGGAATCGATTAAAGCCGGGATCCAGATCCTGGAAAATTTGGTGATGTTTAAGAAGGACAGCATGGAGGTGGAACCCCAGCTGGCGACCTCGTGGAGTGTCTCGAGCGACGGCCTGGTCTGGACCTTTAAATTGCGCAAAGGGGTGAAATTCCATGACGGGACCCCCTTCAATGCCCATGCGGTCAAGGTCTCCTTCGATCGCGTGATCGACAAGAACCATCCCTTTCACAAATACGGGACCTGGAGATTTCCTGCCCTCGGGCTCGGACCCGTGAAAGAGGTAAAAGTAATCGATGAATATACCGTTGCCCTGAGAACGGAAAAACCTTATGCCCCACTGGTGGCCAACTTAGCCCTCTGGCTCTGTCCGATCCTCTCTCCTGCGGCCCTTGAAAAATATAAGGAGGATATCGGGAGAAACCCGGTGGGGACCGGACCGTTTAAATTCGTCAAGTGGGTCAAGGACGACCAGATCATCGTTGAGAGAAACGAGGACTATTGGGGAGAGAAACCGCATCTGGATCGGATCATTCTCAAATCGATCCCGGAAGTGTCCGCGCGGTTCATGGCCCTTCAAACGGGAGCGGTCGATATCGCCGATGACCTCGACCCAGATTCGATCCAGATGGCCAAAGGGAATCCGAATCTAAGGGTGATCGAGCAGCCGAGCGTCAACGTCGGCTATCTGGCCATGAATACGAAAAAGCCGATCCTCAGCAACAAGCTGGTCCGACAGGCCATTAGCCACAGCATTGACAAACAGACCATCATCAAGACGATCTTCAGGGGCCTGGCCATCCCCGCCAAAAGCCCCTTCCCTCCGAGCATCTGGGGTTACAATTACAAAATTGTGGATTATGATTACAATGTCCAGAAGGCCAAGGACCTCCTGGCCCGAGCGGGTTATCCCAAAGGGTTTGATATCGAACTCTGGGCCATGCCCGTGTCCAGGGCTTATATGCCGGAACCCGTCAAAACCGCAGAGCTGATTCAGGGGTATCTGGCTGCCGTGGGCATCAATGCCAAGATCGTTCGGCATGAGTGGGGCGTCTATCTGGACAAGACCTCAAAAGGGGAGCATGACCTCTGCATGTTAGGGTGGCTTGGAGGCAATGCCGATCCGGACAATTTCCTTTATGGCCTGCTTCACTCCGATAACGCCAAGCCCCCTGCGGCCAACATTGCCTTCTGGCAACATCCGGAATTTGATCGGCTCGTCAAGGAGGCCCAGGGCCTTTTCGGAAAAGAGAAGCGATCTCCTTTCTATCTAAAGGCGCAAGAGATCTTCCATGAAGAAGCGCCTTGGGTTCCCCTCGTTCATTCCACCGTCGTCAGGATTCATCACAAGAAGCTCCAAAACGTTCCGCTTCGTCCGAACGGCCTCAATTCTTTTGAAATGGTGTGGAAAGAGAAATAGACTCTTGGTGTAACGATTATTGGCGCGGTTCATCCTTAGGCGATTTCTCCACCTCGTTTTTATCCTCTTCGGGGTCTCCCTTCTGGTTTTTTTGATGTTGAGGTTCATTCCCGGAGACCCCGCCCAACTCCTTGTGGGAGAGTTTGCCTCTCCCCAAGAAGTCCAAAAGATCCGCGAGAAGTTAGGACTGGATCGTTCCTATCCCTACCAATATGCGATCTACCTCCGTCACCTGCTGAGCGGGGATTTGGGGGTGTCGATCCGTTCCAATGTTCCCGTCGTCGAAGAGATGTTGACTCGTTTTCTGGCCACCGCTGAGCTATCGATCGCGGCCATCTTGATTTCGAGCTTGGTGGGAGTCCTGGCGGGGGTCATCTCATCGGTCCGAAAATATTCGATTTTCGATTATGCTTCGATGGTGATGGCCCTGATAGGGATCTCCATGCCGATCTTCTGGCTCGGGTTGATGCTGATGTATCTCTTTTCGGTCAAGCTCGGAATGCTTCCGATGATGGGTCGTATGACCATGGGGGCGGACTATTCCGCGATCACAGGGTTGGTCGTCCTGGATAGCCTCTTGTCAGGAAATTTCCCCCTCTTCATAGATTCCCTGAGACATCTCATCCTGCCTGCCTTTACCTTGGCCACCATCCCGATGGCGATCATCGCAAGGATGACCCGATCCAGCATGTTGGAGGTGTTGTCCAAGGATTATATCCGGACCGCCCGGGCCAAGGGGCTGGGGCCCGGCGCCGTCATTTTCAAGCACGCCCTGAAGAATGCCTTTTTGCCCGTCCTCACCGTGATCGGGTTAAATTTCGGGATCCTCCTAGGCGGGGCGGTGCTCACGGAGACCATCTTTTCTTGGCCGGGTTTGGGACGATATGTGGTCGATTCCCTTCTGGCGAGGGATTACCCTGCCGTTCAGGGTTGCATCCTGTTTTTCGCAGTGATCATGGTGCTGGTCAATCTGGCGGTGGATATTCTTTACTTCTATCTCGATCCGAGGCTAAGGGTGAATGGGAAGGGTTGAACTTTTCTCGGGATTAATCAAGCACCGGACCGCCTTACTGGGTCTGATCCTGATCTCGCTCCTTGTGATGGTGGCCTTGGTCGGGCCGCTCATCTCTCCTTATAATCCCATCGTCCCTGACCCCCCCAATCGACTGAAAGGGCCCTGTTGGGCCCATCCCTTCGGAACCGACAGTCTCGGGAGGGATATCTTTAGCCGGGTGATCTATGGCAGCCGCATCTCGTTGGTGATCGGGCTGATCGCGGTCTCCATCTCCCTCCTCCCCGGCACGATCCTCGGACTTCTGGCAGGGTTTTACGGAAAGAGGGTGGATGAGCCGATCATGAGGGGGATGGATATCCTGCTCGCCTTTCCGGCCATCCTCCTGGCGATCTTCATCACGGCGATTCTCGGTCCAAGCCTTTTGAATACCATGATCGCCGTGGGCATCGTCTACATCCCCCATTATGCAAGGATCGTCCGAAGCACAGTCCTTTCTTTGAAAGAACAGCCCTTCGTCCAAGCGGTGAAGGCCCTCGGAGGAACCGATTTGAGAATCCTCTTTCTTCATATCTTTCCCAACACGGTCCCACCGATCATTGTCTATGCAACGCTGGGAATGGGCACGGCCGTTCTTCAGGCTGCCGCCCTTGGCTTTTTGGGCCTGGGCGCTCAACCTCCCACGCCCGAATGGGGAGCCATGTTAAGCGAGGGGAGGCAATATATCCAGATGGCGCCCCATGTCGCGGCTTTCCCTGGATTGGCCATCTTCACCCTGGTCTTGGGGTTTAACCTCTTTGGAGATGGGTTGAGAGACCTCCTCGATCCAAGTTTAAGATAAGCGCCAGAGGAATGGAGCCTTTATTAGAGGTCCAAAACTTAAAGACCTACTTTTTTACCCGGAAGGGAGTCCTCAAGGCGGTCGATGGCGTGGACCTATCGATTCGGGAAGGGGAGACGGTCGGGTTGGTGGGGGAATCGGGATGCGGGAAATCGATGACCGCCCTCTCCCTGATGCGCCTCGTCCCGGAACCTATGGGCCGAATCGTGGAAGGAGTCGTCATGTTCGAGGGGAGGGACCTGACCAAACTGCCCGAGGCCGAGATGAGAAAGATTCGAGGAAACCGGATCTCCATGGTCTTCCAAGAACCCATGACCTCCCTCAATCCTGTCTTCAAGATCGGCCATCAAGTTGCCGAAACGATCCAACTGCATCAGGGATTGACTCCAAAAGAAGCCTGGGCGCGTTCCATCGAGATGCTTCGCATGGTTGGGATTCCCTCACCGGAGACAAGGGTCCACGATTATCCCCATCAGATGAGCGGCGGCATGCGGCAGCGGGTGATGATCGCGATGGCCTTATCGTGCCATCCCAAACTCCTGATCGCGGACGAACCGACCACGGCCCTCGATGTGACGATTCAGGCCCAGATCCTCGATTTGATCAATCGGCTCAAAGAAAGGGTGGGGTCCTCCATCCTTCTCATCTCGCATAATTTGGGCGTCGTTGCGGAGGTGGCCCAATGGGTGGGGGTGATGTATGCTGGCCATATCGTAGAATATGCTGAGGTCGTCCGTCTCTTTCGCCATCCCAGGCATCCTTACACCCTCGGATTGTTCCAGTCCATACCGAAGCGGAAAGGGGCCGGCAAGAGGGAGCGGCTTCAAGCCATTCCGGGTTTTGTCCCGGATCTGCTAAATTTACCAGAAGGCTGTAAATTTCAAGATCGTTGTTTTCGTGCCTTTCCGAAATGCAAGGAGGCTCCGCCCCCTCTCTTCGAAGTGGACACCGGCCATCGAGTTAGGTGCTGGCTCTATGAGTGAAATCCTGATCGAAGCAAAGGGACTGAGAAAATATTATCCCCTTTCCAAAAGGATTTTTTCAAAGGCCCAGGCCTCTGTCAAAGCCGTCGACGGAGTCTCTCTCTTCGTTCGAACCGGAGAGACCTTGGGGTTGGTGGGAGAAAGTGGATGTGGAAAATCGACCCTGGGCCGACTCCTCTTAAGGCTTGAAGAACCCGATGAAGGCGCCGCTTTCTTCAGAGGGGAAGACATTTACAGCTTGAAAGAGGATCGGTTAAGACAGCTCCGACAGAAAATTCAGATCATTTTTCAGGATCCCTACTCCTCTCTCAATCCCAGAAGACGGGTAGATGCCATCATCGGGGAACCCCTCGTCATCCATCGCTTAGCCAAAGGAAAAGAGCTCGAAGAGAGGGTAATCCGGCTTTTGGAGTTGGTGGGGCTGAGGCCTGAACAGAGGTTCCTTTACCCCCATCAATTCAGCGGAGGCCAGAGGCAGAGGATCGTCATTGCAAGGGCGCTGGCTTCACAACCTCAATTCGTGATCGCGGACGAACCCGTCTCGGCGCTGGATGTCTCCATCCAAGCCCAGATCATCAACCTCCTTCAAGACCTTCAATCGGAGTTTCATCTGACCTACCTTTTTATATCCCATGACTTGAATTTAATTGAATACGTGGCGGATTGGGTGGCGGTGATGTATCTCGGGAAAATTGTCGAGTATGCGCCGCAAGAAGTGATTTGTGACGCTCCGATCCACCCGTATTCCGAAGCCCTCTGGTCCGCAAATCCCACGCTGGATCCCTTGAATAAAAGAAAACGTTTCCTTCTGGAAGGAGATGTGCCCAGTCCGATCCATCCTCCCTCAGGGTGTCGTTTCCATACCCGTTGCCCCCTTCGCAAGGCGGTCTGCGTTGAGGAGGACCCTCCGCTGACCGAAAGATCGAATGGATCTCAGGTGGCCTGTCATGTGAGGTGAAAGGGGTCGGTTAGCCTTTTTAGTCGATCCAGCGGATGAAAGTTTCGCTCTCTTCCCTTGGGGATTTAAACCGGTTGATGGGGCTCGTTCCGTCGGGATATCCGAGGGCGACACCGATCACGACCCTTTTATTTTCGGGGATGTTGAGGAGGTCTCTGATTTCATCCTCATAAGCGGTGATGAGGCCGATCGGACAGGTCCCCAATCCGTATTCATGGGCGATCAACAGGAGGTATCCGAGGACGATTCCGATATCGACCAGCCGGCTTTTGGGGAAGGAGTCGTCCAGGCAGATCAGGATGGCAACAGGCGCCCCATAAAAATTACAGCTTCCCTCATTGATGAACTGATCGGGGTTCACTCCCATCTCATCGAAGAAGGGGTTCATCAGTTGGAGCGTTCTGGCTCCCCGCTGGGTTACGGTTTTGGGCATGGGTTTCACATTTCCGGGGCCGCAGGAGATCCGTTTTTCCCTAAAGGCCTTCAGGAGTCTCCGGCCTAAACGGTCTTTCTCCTCCCCCATCACGACGAAGAATTCCCAGGGTTGAAGATTGATGGCTGAGGGAGCATGAATGGCGAATTTTAATATCTCCTGCAAAGTCTCCTTGGGAATGGGGTCGGCCTTGAAGGCCCTGAAGCTCTTTCTCTCCTGGATGGCCTGGATTAATTCCATGGCTGGCTCCTATTGAAGATGGTTGAGAGGTCTGAAAAAGTCGTAAACCCTCCCTCACCTCCCCTTAAATAAAGGGAGGCAGGTGGGGCAAGAGGGCTCTGTTTGGATACTTGACATTAAATGAAACGACCGTTATTTTCAAGTCGACCCTTGAAGCGAGTGACCCTTGAGGGTGAATAAGGAGAAGAAATGGTTAGGATGGAGGAATTCATCTCTTACGATGCGACTGAGCTGGCTCAGCTGGTTCGGAAGAAGGAGGTCAAGGCGATTGAACTCGTAGAGGCATCGATCGAGCGGATCGAGCGTCTCAATCCGAAACTGAATGCCGTCATCACTCCGATGTTCGAGCAGGCGCGAAAAGAGGCCTCTGGCCCTTTAGTCGAAGGCCCCTTTTCCGGGGTCCCTTTTCTGCTCAAAGACCTTGGAGCTCCCTGCGTCGGAGCAAGGATGACGATGGGATCCGCATTCTTGCGCGATTTTGTGCCGGATCATGACAATGAACTGGTGGCGAGATTCAAACGGGCCGGATTGATCATCGTGGGAAAGACCAATACACCGGAATTGGGCATCCTTCCCACCACAGAACCACGACTGTTCGGCCCCTGCCGAAATCCCTGGGATATGAATCGGACCTCAGGGGGATCGAGCGGAGGATCAGCGGCGGCCGTTGCCGCCAGATTCGTCCCGATGGCACACGGCAACGATGGAGGGGGATCGATCCGGATACCGGCCTCGTGCTGCGGACTCTTCGGCCTCAAGCCGACGCGGGCCCGCGTTCCCGTTGGACCTGACTTCGGAGATATCTTCAGCGGGTTCGTCATCGACCATGCCCTCACCCTCTCTGTGAGGGACAGCGCCGGTCTCCTCGATGCCATCTCCGGCCCGCAAGAGGGGGATCCCTACTGGGCGCCTCCTCCTGTCCGGCCCTTCCTTCAGGAGGTAGGCGCCGATCCCGGAAGGCTCAGAGTGGGTTTTACCACAAGGCATCCGGCTGGGGGTAACCTCCATGAGGATTGTATCGAAGCGGTGAAGGATGCGGCGAGCCTCTGTGCAGAGCTCGGACATGAGGTGATGGAGGCTACTCCGGAGATCAATGGAGAGCTGGTTCGGCAGGCCTTCATGGTCATCTGGTCGGCCGGTTGTGCATGGGTCATCGAGGGGCTGGCCCTGGCCACAGGGAAACGGCCAAAGCCGGAGGAGTTCGAACCCCTCACCTGGGCGCTCTATGAGATGGGACGGCAGCAGAAGGCCTCCTCCTATTTACTTTCTCTCACCTTTCTTCAGCGTGTGGCAAGGGAGATCGCGAAATTCTTTCGGAAGGTCGATGTCTGGCTCACGCCCACCCTTGCCGAACCTCCGGTGCCCTTAGGGACGTTCGATGCCGCTTCGGAAAACCCGCTCCAGGCCCTTCGCAGGGCTGAGGAATTCGTCCCCTTTACGCCCATTTGCAACGCCACGGGCCTGCCCGCGATGTCAATTCCACTATACTGGAATGGCGAGGGCCTGCCGGTGGGTGTTCAGTTCATCGGCCGGTTTGGAGATGAAGCAACACTCATTCGGCTTGCCTCGCAGCTGGAGTCAGCGAGGCCTTGGATAAAACGGGTTCCAAGCCTAATCGTTTGAGGTCTTTGGTCTTCGATCAAATCGACATCGCCTTATAAGGAGTGCCTATGATTCGTGCCAAATTGTGGTTTCGGTGTGCGGCGATGCACGATCCTGTGACGCCCAAGATCGTCCAACCCGCTCTGATCGGTTGGGAGGCTAAACAGAGACGGGTTGACCTCGTGATCGAGAGGGCTTTTAACGGGGAAGAGTTGGTGCGTCGGATGAAGGGCTGGGTGACGGTCGATCCCCAAAAGGTCATCGACATCGTGAAAAGGTTCGGTCGGTTAGCCATCCTCGATGAAAGCGAGCTGGTCGTCGAATGTGAGAAAAGGGAGGATTTAGAGGCGCTCCAGAGGGCCTTAGAGGAGGAGTTCGATGGGGAGGTCGATGTCGAAATGAAAGAGAAACGAACCACTTAAAGGCCAGGTCTTGGAGGCATGGCCCAGGCGAATCCGTCTACCACCGTTATTCCCTCCTGATTGGTGCAGGTGGTTCTGAATTTTGCACGGTTTTTTTCTGGAAGGAGTTCCACCACCTCCACCCTCACCGTAATAGTATCTCCGATTCTCACCGGTGCAAGAAATTTGATCTCATGGGAGAGGTAGATCGTCCCCGGACCAGGGAGGAGGTTTCCGAGGACGTTGGAGAGCAGGGCGATGGAGAGGGCCCCGTGGGCAATTCTTCCTTTAAAAGGGGTTTTCTCTGCATAAGCCTGGTCGAGATGGAGGGGGTTGAAATCTCCGCTCACCCGGGCGAATTCCTGGACGATTTCATCGGTGATGGTTTTGGAGATCTCGGCGAACTCTCCGATTTTCAGGTCGTGGATGGACTTTCCTTGATTCATTCATCCCACCGATGTTCCAAAAGCCAACCTCGGAAGCCACAGGACGAAGTCCGGGAAGAGGATACAGATAATCAACCCTAACCATTGGAGGCAGATAAAGGGGACCACCCCTTTATAGATATGGACGATGGTCATCTCAGGGGGGGCGATTCCCCGAAGATAGAATAGGGAATACCCGAAGGGCGGTGTAAGAAAGGCCATCTGGAGGTTGACGCAAATCAAGGTGGCAAACCAGACTGTGTTGAAACCGAGCTCTCCTGCAATGGGGGTGAAAATCGGCAGCACGATCAGGAGGATCCCGAGCCAGTCAATGAACATCCCGAGGAAGAAGACGATGCCCATCATGGCGAAGAGGACGACCATGGGGCTGACCTTCAATCCGAGGAGGAAATTGGTGAAGGCGTCGCCTCCTCCGAGGCCCATAAAGATGGATTGAAAGGCGTTGCCGCCGAGGAAGAGGGTCAGGATCATCGATGAGGTGATGAGGGTCGATTTGCAGGCCTCATAGATGGCCTTCCAGGATAGCTTCCGGTAGCCAAGGGCGAGGAGCATGGCCCCAACGCATCCCAGGCCGGCAGCTTCGGTCGGGGTGGCCACCGCTGTCACGATGCTTCCAAGGACGACGAAGATGACCGTGGCCGTAGGCAAAATCGAAACGGTGACCATCTTGATCTTTTGAAGGGTATTATAAATTCTCTCTTCTTTGGGCAAGGGGGGGCCCATCGATGGGTTCAGCCCGCACCGGATGGCGATATAGGCCATATAGAGCGCCGAAAGGAGAAAGCCCGGTGCAAAGGCGGCGGCCATCAGGTGCCCGACCGACATCCCCACGAGCCCTCCGTAGACCACGAGCATAATGCTTGGGGGGATGAGGATTCCGAGGGTCCCGCCTGCACAGACACATCCTGCGGTGAGGGGGATGTCATACCCTCGTTTCAAAAGAGCTGGGACCGCAAGCAGTCCAATAGCGACCTCGGTGGCTCCCACCACGCCCGCCGCCGCGGCGAAGATGGTGCAGACGGCGATGACGGCCAGCCCTAATCCTCCCCGGATGGGACCCAGCACCACATAGAGGGCGCTGAAGAGCTTCTCTGCGATCCCGGCCGTATCGAGCATTTGAGCCATGAAGATGAAGAGAGGGACGGCGACCAGCACGTACTCTTCCATGACGCCGTAAGTTTTATTGGCAAAGAGGGCGAGGACGACCTCGGCCTCTCCTCCCCATCCGATCAATCCGAAGACCACCCCGAGCACGCCCAACGAAAAGGCAAGGGGATGGCCGAGGAAGAGGGTGACCATCAAGGTGAAGAACATCAAGATCGCTAAGCTTTCAGAGCTCATATCTCCTCTCCCCTGAGTTTGTAGATATCTTTGATGAAATTGGCGATCCCCTGAAGAAAGAGCATCAGCAACGAGACCGGCATCACCGTCTTGTAAGGGTAGAGCGGCGGTTTCCAAGCACTCCAGCTATGCTCCCAGATCGACCAGGAATGGGCTGCATATTTAATGGCCGCATAGGTGAGGGCCCCTACGAAGGGGATGAAGATGAAGATGAAGGTGAGCACCCGCAGCCAGAGTTGAACCCTCTTTGAAAATTGGAGGACGATGACGTCGATCCGGACATGACGGTCGAGGAGATAGACATACCCCATGCCGAGAAGAAAGTGGGCGCCATAGAGGTAGACTGTCACCTCAAAGGCCCACCGCGTGGGAGAGGCAAAGATCTTTCTCAGGATGACCTCGTAAACCACGACAAAGATGAGGGGCAAGATGAGCAGACATACCCATTTCCCACAAAAATCATTAAAGGCATCGATCGCTCGGACAAATTTTTTCATTAGCCTATCCTCTTCAATGGATGTCGGGACCCCTTTGGATAGGTTCCTCTATACCACCCTTCGACCGTTCCGTCAATCAAAAAAAACGTGCCCCGCCCCCGTTCGGTAAAAAGGTCAGGGCACGCCCATAGGAGTTATTGGGTCAGTTTGCCCTTGATAAAGGTCTCATACGGCCAAGGGGTAACCCGTCCACGGAGGTCCCTCCACTCCTCATATTCCTTCATAAACTCCCACTGGGAGGTGAGGACCTTTTTGACATCCGGATGTTTGGCGCAGAGATCTTCAAGATATTTCCGGCTTGCCTTAGCAAACTCGATGATCGCTTTGTCGTCTAACTTCACAAACTCTGCCCCATCCCTTTTCATGCGTTTCACTGCCTCGATATTGAGGTTTTCGTTCCACGCGTAGGCCCAGTGCTCCGTATCCCTTGCTGCCAACTCGACGATCACCTTCAGGTCATCTGGCAGTTCATCCCATTTCTTCTTGTTGATGACCACATCGAACTGGCAGGAGGGTTGGTGAACTCCGGGCATGATGACATATTTGGCGATTTCATGGAAACCCTGGGGATAGTTGGCCGCAGGGGTGCTGAACTCGGCGGCATCGATGATCCCCCTTTCGAGGGCGAGGTAAATCTCAGGGCCGGGAAGGGGAGTGACCGAGATCCCCATCGAGGTCAGGATGTCCATGTACCAGCCCACGGTCCTCATCTTCATCCCCTTGATCTCTTCGATCTTGGAGACCTTCTTTTTGGAATGGAGGGCGATCTCCTGTCCCACGTTCCCACAGGGGAAGGCGATCAACCCGAACCGACCGTAGAGTTCCTGGAGCATCTGGAGGCCTCCCCTCTCGTAGAACCAGATGTTGTAACCTTCGGCATCGAGTCCAAAAGGAACCGAAGCAAAGGCGACAAATGCTTCGTTCTTTCCTTTCCAGTAACCGGGCCAGGTGTGGCAGGCATCGATGGTGCCTTTGGCGGTAGCATCGAAGATCTCCATGGCGGGAACGATCGAGCCTGTCGGAAAGACCTTAATGTCGAGCCGCCCACCGCTTGCGGCCCTCACGCTATCGGCAAATCGCTTCGTGATCTCGTGGAAGACCAACCCTCCCCATGGATCGGTCATCCTCCAGGTGAAGGTCTTTGTGGAGGTCTCCCATTTTTTTCCTTTCCATTCTTTTCCTCTCTCGTCTTCGCCAAATTTTTCAAACTTCTTCTTCTGTGAAAAAACTTCCGTGCTGATCGCAAAGATGACAGAGCATGCGATGACCGCTACCAAAACGGCTAATCCAACCCTCTTCATGTTTACCTCCCTTCGTATTGAATTTTAGGTGAATGCCTCTGACCCATCTTTTTCCTTTGGTCCCTTAATCACCCCCTTTCGCACCTTCGTTTTCTAACCCTGCCGATGGGCAAGGTAATATCGCCCGCCTTCTGTCTTGATGAGGAGTCCGCTGTGAAGCAGGGCCTCGATCGCCTTGGGCCGGTAATCCCTCGTCCCCATTCGAAGGGGTTGGGGCTTTTCGTAAGGGAGGTGGACGGCCGTATCGGGGCTGAAGGCCCCCCGGCTTTGTAATTCTTTGATGATCGCTTTGCAGGTCGCCTGTATTTTTACGACCATCAACCAGCGGGTTAGAAGGAAGACTGCGACCAAGAATAGAAACCCCAAGAGGAGCTGGGCCGTCTCGGACATTCCTAAAGCCTCCGGGTCATTTGAGAGCCATGAGGGCCTCTTGGGGGCTTTCATAAATATGGGGAGCGACATCCCGTTTTTTTAGGGCATCGCCCAACTTCATCCTCAAGAAGGCACTCGTCGTATACCGGGTGACACCCGAATAGTATCGATCGATGAGATATTTCACCATCTCTGCATATTCTTCGACGAGATCGGGCAGGATGGTGAAATTGTCGTAATTGACGATCGTATAAACCTTCCTCGGAAGAGGGGAGAGGATTTTTTCAACGGCTTCTCTGATCCTCTGGATCTCTTCTTTCGTTCTTACGGAAAACCCCTCGAAATTGACAAAGAAGAGGTTTTCCACGGGGTCATAGATGAGACGGCTTTCCAGGGGGATGGTCAGGAGGATCTCCTTCAACCCCATCAGCTCATCCTTGAAAATCCTTTCGTCCATGACCTTGAGAGAGGGGCTGATAAGGGGTTTGAATTCCATATGCGGGAAGATATCTCTCTCGAGGTCGATTCCCGGAGCGATTTCGGTCAATTCCAGACCATGAGGGGTCAGGGTGAAGACGCAGCGCTCCGTAATATAGAGAACGGTTTGCCCCTTCGATGCGGCATACTTTCCGCTGAAGGTAATCTGTTCCACCCTTCTCAAGAACTTCTTGGCCTTCCCCTCCTTCTCGATCCGGAGCTTTCCATGATTCACAGAGACCTTTATCTCTCCTGCGGTGAAGGTCCCGAGAAAGACGACCTTTTTCGCGTTTTGACTGATGTTGATAAACCCTCCCGCCCCGGCCAATTTCGGTCCGAATTTGCTCACGTTGCAGTTTCCTTCTTGATCCGCCTGGGCCATGCCTAAAAAGGCGATGTCAAGCCCACCGCCGTCGTAGAAATCGAACTGGTAGGGCTGATCCAGCAGGGCCTCCATGTTCGTCCCGGTTCCAAAATTCAAACCCCCGGAGGGGATCCCTCCGATCACTCCGGGTTCGGTGGTGAGGGTGATATAATCGATGATCTTTTCCTCGTTGGCAACATTGGCAATGGCCTCGGGAACCCCGATCCCGAGGTTGACCACGCTGTTGAGCTTCAGCTCGAAGGCGGCCCTGCGGGCGATGATCTTCCTCGCATTCAACTCCATCGGAGGGATGAAATCCATCGGGATCTTGATTTCGCAGCTCAGGGCGGGGTTATAACGCTCGGCGAAGGTCTGCCAGTGATGCTCCGGAGGGGCGACCACGACACAATCCACGAGGATGCCAGGGATCTTCACCTGCCTCGCATTCAGCGTCCCGTGCTCGGCCACCCGTTCCACCTGGACGATGACAAACCCGCCCGAATTCTTGGCGGCCATGGCGATCGAGAGCGACTCGAGGGTTAGGGCCTCCTTCTCCATGGTGATATTTCCCTCGGTATCGGCGGTGGTCCCGCGGAGGATGGCCACTTGGATGGGAAAGGTTTTATAGGCCAGATACTCCTTCCCGTCGATGACTATGACCTCGACCAGATCTTCGGTGGTGATCTCGTTGATTTTCCCGCCTTCGACCCGCGGGTCGACGAAGGTCCCTAACCCGACCGACGTGATGGTCCTGGGTTTGTGGGAGGCAATGTCTCGGTAGAGGTGAGCGATGACTCCTTGGGGCAGATTGTAAGCCTCGATCTTATTCTCGAAGGCAAGTTTTTGGAGCTTCGGTGCCAACCCCCAATGGCCCCCGATCACCCTTTTCAACAACCCTTCATGGGCTAAGTGGTTCAATCCCCGATCGGCCCCGTCTCCCTGTCCGGCCGCATAGACCAGCGTGAGTCCTCTTGGCCTTCCGGTCTTCAGAAACCTTTCTTCCAGACGAATGGCAATCTCTTCTGCGAATCCGGTTCCGACAAACCCTCCGGTCGCGATCGTATCTCCATCCCGGATGATCTGCACCGCCTCTTGCGAGGAGACGATTTTGCCTTTTTTGACCCGGGTCGGAGAGGTGAATGTAAAAAGAGGGTGGATTATTTTTTTGGCTTCCATAGGGATCTCAATTTTCCCGATTCGCGGGGATTCGAAGGGAAAGGTCCATTAACCATAGATTTCCGGATGGGCTTGGACCTCTTCAATAAAATCCTTGACCGTCTCTTTCAAGAAATACTTCGTTTGCCAACCCCACTCCTCATGGGCCTTCGTCTCGTCCATGTACTTAGGCCAGCTGTGCACCACCTCGACCAACTCTGGAACGGGTTTGAAGTCGATCAAGGCTTTGGGAAGGTGTTTTTTCACCTCCTCAGCCAACTCCCTCGCCGTTGGAGAGAAGCCGGCGATGTTATAAACGCGCCTTTTCAATTTTTTCCCGTCGGCCTCGTAAAGAGTGATCAAGGAGTCAACCGCGTCCTTGATGTAAAGCAAGGGGATCCGGGCCTCTTCATCGACGAAACATTGATAGGGCCTTCCGAGGGCAGGTTCTTGGATGATGAGGGTGCTATAGGCAGAGGCTCCTCCCGGACCTCTTCCCGGACCGATGACCGAGGGGAAACGAACCGCCCGGAAATCGACCCCAAATTTTCGATGATAGTATTCGCCGAGCCTTTCCGAAAATACCTTGGTCACCCCGTACATCGAAATGGGCATCTGGATCGTCTCCTCGTTCACCCTTTCCGGAATGCCGAGGCCATAGGTAGCGATCGTGCTTAAATAGATGACCCGCTCGACATCGAACAATTTGGCCGCTTCGAGGACGTTAAAGGTCCCGCCTGCATTGACTCTGTATGCCGTGGTGGGACGCTCCTCGGCAGAGGCAGAAAGCAACGCCCCCGTATGATAAATTCCATCAATCTTATTGCGCTTCACCACATCCATGACCTCTGCCCAAGAGGCGAGATCGCCCTGGACGATCTTAACCTCCTCTTTAATGTCGTGAATGAGGGGTGTTTTGGTAACCACATCGAACAATACGACTTTCTCCCCTTTTTTTAATAGGGCACGGGCCAAGTTTACCCCAATAAACCCAAGACCCCCCGTGATCAATTTTGCCATACCCACCTTCCATAATTTTGAAATTGGTATAAAAAGTTTATCTATTTGAATTAGCAAAAACTAAGCCATTGAAAACCATTTTGGTCAATTGCCTAACTATTTAAAATTTAACGATTTTTTAATTAATCGGGAAGGTTTTTGGAAACAAATGTGTAGAGAAAATTCTACAATTTTAGGGCGAGATCTTTAAAAAAGAATGAAATTACAAATAATTGAAGGACACGTAGCCAATATGATACATGTATAAAAAAGGATACACTTCCTTGGGGTTTGATGTGAAAAATGGGGGTTGCTCCATTTATCCATTTAAAAAAAGCGGGGGTGGTCCTCCCTCCCGAGATGATATTATCCCATTAGAAATATTAAATTTTCTCATCTTTTTATAGATGGCGGTCCTGTGTATACCGAGTAGTTTAGCAGCCTTATTTTTATTGTTGTTAGAGATTCGAATGGCATGGATCAACGCCTCTTTTTCTATGTCTTCGCGCAGTCTCTTTAAATGTGGGGTAGGGCTTTTTACGGGATCTTTTTCTAAACCCCTGAGAAAGAATGGAAGGTGACGGACTTCAATGGAGTCCCCCTCCGCGGCATAGATCATCCTTTCGAGGATGTTGGCAAGTTCTCTTACATTTCCAGGCCAATCATAATTTTCAAGGATAACCATCACTTCAGGCGAGATCCGGGTTACGCTCGTACCAAGCTCTTTGTTTAAATTTCGGATGAGATTTTCGACAATTAATGGGATATCCTCTTTACGTTCGCGGAGGGGCGGAATGTGGATGGGGATCACGTTGAGTCGGTAATACAAATCTTTTCGGAATCTGCCCTGCTCAACACATTTTTCAAGATTTTCTTGGGTCGCAGCGATGAGCCTGAAGTTGGTTCGGGTAACCCTCGTCCCTCCCAAACGCTCGGTCTCTTTCTCCTCGAGAACGCGAAGGAGTTTGGGCTGCATCTCGAGAGGAAGATCGCTGATCTCATCAAGAAAGATCGTTCCGTTATGGGCCAATTCAAATTTCCCGGGTTTTCCTCTGGGGCCTGCACCCGTGAAAGCCCCGGGTTCGTATCCGAAGAGTTCGGCCTCGAGAAGGTCTTTTGGGATCGCGGCGCAATTGAGTCGGATGAAAGGATAATGTCTTCGTTCGCTGGCATGATGGATGGCGTGAGCAAAGAGTTCCTTCCCGGTCCCGCTTTCGCCTATCAACAGGACAGGCGAATGGGTTTGGGCCGCCTTCAGAGCGAGTTTTTTCAACTCGACCATCCGAGCGCTTTCCCCAACGATGTTGTTGATCGTATATTTGGAGGCCCTTAGGGTCTCAAGCTCCCTCTCGTAAAATTCGACCTTCGATTCGAGGAGATTGAGTTTTTTCGAAAGGGCATGGACATCCCTCACATCCTTGAACATCACCTGACCATAGACGGCGATCACTTCTCCATCGATCTCGATCGGAATACGCTGAACGACCATATCCTGCCCTTTGATGCGATGGGGATGGTTGATCTCTGGGACTCCGGTCTTGGCCACGATGTGCATCCGTGTATTTTCCAGCACTTCGGTACAATGTCTCCCAACCATCTTCTTCGGATCCACGCCCAAAAAATTCCCATAGGTCTTGCTGAAAAAGATGATCTTCCCTTCCTTGTCCGTGATCATGACTCCGTTGTGGATGTTGTCGAGGATGGTTTCATAAAAACGAACCTTTCTGATAAGTTCCTGGATGTCCATGGACCCCCTCTCCTTTCCCTCTTAAAAGGCAGAGATAGTTTACCATAACCGTTCGGATTGTCAAAGGATTATTTTGTTCGCAAGAAAAGGTGAGCTCAAAGAAAGGGAGGAGGTTTTTTTCATCAGAAAAAGGGAAAAAACTGGGCCCCTTGCTAAAAAAGAGACCCAGCTCTTTCCACGGTTTATTTCAGAGACCTTCCCTCCCGGGGATCGGCGTGATAAATTTGAGGATATAAATAAAGGTGAGGAGGATCTCCGCATTCTTCAGAACGGCGGGATTGTCTCGGGCAAGGGCTTGGAGTCGTTTTGCACCTTCTTCGATCTTTTCGATTTCCATTCTGATCTGTTCATTCATCCTTTTTTCCCTCCCTCAAATCCTTGAACCGCTTCGCCTTCAAGGTATACCGGGGCAGCGATCCGGGTGGTTCCATAATGACGTTGAAGGTCAGATTGGTGGCGATCTTGAGTTTTTCGTGAAGGCGGGCCTTGATCTGCTCGATGGCGCTCACCGTTAAGGAAGGGCTGGGCTCGGCCCTAAGCGTGATGACGTCCATCAAGCCCCTCCGTTCCACGATAATCTCGAACTCTTCCACCTCCTGGAAATCTTTTCGGATCACCTCTTCGACCGTCTTGGGTGAGAAGAGGACGCCCCGGACTTTCCGCAAGTCATCGATGCGTCCCACGACCTCCTGAATCTTTTTGGAGGTCCTACCGCAGGGACATCCGTTCTTTCCCTTCACCACCAAGTCCTTCGTGTTGAAACGGATCAGTGGGAAGGACCTCCTTCCAAGAGGCGTGACCACGGCCACGCCGATCTCTCCTTCCTCGACTTCCCTCTGAAGGGTCTCCCGGTCCAAAATCTCGACCAGGAAGAAGGGTTCGATGATGTGCAGCCCCTCCTTGGCTTCGCACATCCCCGCCCAGGCACAGGGCTCTGTCCCGCCGATGTGATCGAAGACATGGCATTGGTAGAGCTCTTCGAGTCGTTTCCTGGTAGCCGTGGGCATCGGTTCTCCCGCACAGAGCATCCTTTCGATGCCGAGGGAGGCGGGGTCGATCCCCATGGCCTTTGCCTCTTCGGCAATATGGAGGCCATACGTGGGCGTGTTCATCATGCCGTTGGCCCGGACTTCAAGGATTTTATGGATCCTTCCCTTCGTGTCGAGGGCTCCCCCGGGGACGAGCTCACACCCCACCTTTTCAGAGGCAAAATGGGCCTCCCAGAAAGCGACATAGACGTTATATCCGAAGGGGAGAAAAACCCGGTGCCTGGGTCGGAAACCGGCCATATAGAGGATGTGGCACCAGACCTCGACCCTCCACTGCCAACTTTCATAGGTTTCCGGGACATAAATCGGTTTTCCGGTCGTCCCGCTGGTTTGTCTAAAAGTGGTCACCTTTTCGATGTCGGTCCCCAGGAGGCCTCCATAGGGGAAAGGCTCCATCTCCTGGTACTTCCTCATCTCTTCCTTTTCTGTGAAAGGGATCTTTCGGAGGTCTTCGAACGAACGGATGTCTTCCGCCTCGATCCCTTTTAACTTATCCCTGTAGAGGGCCGAATGTTCTTTGGCATAGGCAAACATTCTTCGGAAGTACGAAAGCTCGATTTGGTTATAAGTTTCTCTGGGGAGGGTCTCAAGGTAGGGGTTCCAGAACTCCATAAAGCCTCCTGTTCGTTCCTGATCAAAAAGGTTTGGGATAGATCGCCTCCACATCCGCCCCCAGTTTCTGGGAGATTTGGTAGCCCAGGATGGCAACCTTCTTACCAAAATCGCGGACCTTCTCCTTAGAGAAGGTTCCCATTAAGATGATGCACCCGATCAATCGATCGCGATTCCCAAAGAGGGGGGAGCTCACCACGTTCACCCCAGGGGTGATCCCTCCTATATCCTGGGCATACCCCAGTTTCCGGCATCGGGCCAATTCCTCTCGGAGCCGTCTCGGGTTAAACCGATTGGGATCCATGGAAAAGTAGAGTTTTTTTTGGGATAAGATCCTTTCGCGCTCCTCCTCGGGCAAAAAAGCCACGATGGCTTTTCCATGAGCGCCCAGGGTGAGGTGAAACTTATGCCCCAGACGAACGGTGAAGCCGATGTTCTGGTTCCGTTCATATTTATCCAGGACCACGACATGATCGCCTTGAATCAATGCGAAGAGGGCCGTGCTGTGGGTCTCGTCTGCGAGTTTGTTGAGGAAGGGGGAGACGATTTCAGGATATTTGAGATTATCGAGGACTTGTCGCGCAAGAGGGAGAAGGCCGACGCCCAAGGAGTAAGTTTTGGTCTGGGGATCCTTCTCGACGAATCCGAACTGGCCCAGGGTATTCAGGATCGAATGCCCCTTGCTTTTGGCAATTCCGACCGATCGGGCGATCTCGGTCACCCCCATCTTGAACCTTGGGTTCTTTCCGAGGCAGCGGAGAATTTCGCAGGCCTGTTCCACGGCGGGGACGATCGGTTTATAAGAGGATTTAGACAGGGGTTTTTCGGAAGACGCCGGCAAGGGAGCCTTTCCCTTTGTTCTATTAGAAGAACTTTGTTTTATAAGGTGCTCCTATCTTACTCCTTCGAAAGAAAGATGTCAAGAGCCTCTTTATCGGAATTCCCCCTCTTGGGCCTCTTCGGCGAGGCATTGGGACAGGAGGTGGACGGCCTCGTCGATCTCTTCTTTCCGGATGATGAGGGGAGGGGCGATTTCAAGGGCTTGTCCCATCGTTTTGAGGATCAATCCTTTCTGTTTGGCTCGGTCGGTGATTCGAATGACCCGCTGGGGCGGAAAGGGGGCCCTTCTCGGCTTATCCGAGGTAAAGTCGATGCCGGCCCAAAGCCCCCTCCCCCTGACTTCTCCCACGATGGGGTGAGCTTCGAGCTTTTTTAAAGAGTTCAGCAGATAATCCCCCATCTCCCTGGAACGTTCTACGAGCTTTTCTTCCTTCATGATTTCGATGTTTTTTAAAGCCACCGCGCAAGCCACGGGATGGTTCGAATAGGTGTGGAGATGGTGGAAGATCTCAATGGGTTCCATGACGCGACCGGTGCATCCCACTGCACCGAGGGGGACATAGCCACTGGTGATCCCTTTGGCCATCGTCAGAAGATCGGGCTGGATCTCGAAGTGATCGATCCCGAACCATCTTCCAGTCCTTCCGAACCCACAGATGACTTCGTCGATGATGAGGAGGATTCCGTATCGATCGCAGATCTCCCGAATGATCTTCCAATACTCCTTCGGAGGGGCGTAGGCGCCGAAACCCTGCTGAATGGGTTCGCCAATAAAGGCTGAGATTTGTTCGGGATCCTCGAATTGAATGATTCGTTCCACATCCTGTGCGCAGGCGAGGTCACAGGAAGGATAGGTGAGGTGAAAGGGACACCGGTAGCAGTAGGGCGACTCCACAAAGATTGTTCCGGGGGACATGGGCTCCATCACCTGACGCATGGGAAGGACCGTGCCGAGGAGGTTTAATGCCCCTCCTGTGACCCCATGGTAAGCCCCACGCCTGGAAATGACTTTGTAACGTTTCTTATCTCCTCTAAAGTAATGGTAATGCTTGGCGAGTTTGAGGGCAGACTCGACAGCCTCCGAACCGCTCGAGACGAAGAAAAAGTGGCGGATGTCCCCCGGAGCGATCTCGGTCAGGACCTCCGCCAGCTTCAGGGCGGGTTCGTTGGCATACTCCATCGGAGTGAAGTAGCAGAGCTCCACCATCTGATCATAGCCTGCCCGCGCGATCTCCTTTCTTCCATAACCCACATGGACCGGGCGGGTCAGGCCGGCTTCGAAGTCGAGGTAACGGTTTCCGTCTCGGTCATAAACCCAGACGCCCTCTCCCCTGACCATCACGGTGAACCCGTGCTTGATCCTCTCCCGATGGGTCCTGGCGAGTATCAGATGGGATGGGTTTGACCCAATATCGGTATGGCTGACCATAGATGCCCTCCTCTCTTTGGCTTCGGACCTTTCCTCCCCATCAACCCCACACCCCTGGGAGCTTCTCGTTGCAGAAGGGACAGTAGCCCTTCTTGACCCGATTCTTGAGGACGAGGTAGTGGGTCCTCTCGATAATACATTTGCCACAATTTGGGCAGTAGGTGCTGTTGGCAGGGTGGCCCACGACATTTCCGACATAGACATATTTCATCCCCTCGGCCTTGGCAATCCCCATGGCCTCTTCAAGGGTTTTAATGGGAGTGGGAGGGAGGTGGGTCATCTTATACTGGGGGGAGAACCGTGTGAAATGGATTGGGGTCTCCCTGCCAAGATGGGTGATAATCCATTTGCACATCTTTCGTATATCCGCCGGATCATCATTCAGGGTGGGAATCACCAGGTTGACGATTTCGAGATGCCTCCCGGATTCCCGGACGGTTTTTAAGGTTTCAAGCACGGGGTCAAGTTTGGCCTCCGAGATCTCTTCGTAAAATTTTGGATTGAAAGACTTTAGATCCACGGTCACCCCGTCGAGGTATTTTAAAAGCTCGATCAATGGAGCCCGGGCGATCCCTCCGTTGGTATGGCAGAGGGTGAGCAGCCCCTTCCGTTTGGCCAGTTGAACCACCTCGAGCATCATCTCATAGAAGACCGTCGGTTCATTGATGCTGTGAGAAATCGACTGGCAGCCCTGTTTCAAGGCCTCCTCGACGATCTCCCCTGGGGTATATTTCATGGGCGTGATCTGTTCGGGAGCCGATTGAGAGATGGTCCAGTTTTGGCAGTGTTTGCAACGGAAATTACATGACGCAGTATAGACACAGAGGTTCTTATGGCCGGGGACCATATGATACATCGGCTCCAGCTCAATCGGATCGATCTGGAGGCCAGCAGGCTTTCCGTAAACGAGGCTTCGAAGTTCTCCCTTCTGGTTCTCCCTCACCCTGCAAAAACCTCTTTTCCCCTCCGGAATAAGGCATCCCCGAAAGCAGAGTTCGCATTGGGTTAGATTCCCGTTGAGCTTTTTAAAAAACAGGGCTCTTTTTACCGGACCTTCTTTGGCGGTGGAATCGGAGGGTGAGAATTGTCCGTGGACCACCATGGATAGACCAACAAGGAAAGATCTTTTCAGGAAGAGCCTACGATTCAAATCTACGACCATTTCCCTGCCACTGGAGTGGCACAAAACCTGCATTTCCCCTCGTTCACGTTCATTTCTAAAATGTCGAAATGGGTTCGGTGTATGATCTTCTTGCCACAGGATGGGCAGAAGGTTGAATTTCGGAGATGCCCCGGGACATTTCCGATATAGACGTACCTCAGCCCATTTTTCTTCGCGATCTCGTAAGCAGATTCTAAGGTCGCCACAGGGGTAGGGGAGAGGTGGGTCAGTTTATAATTTGGAAAGAACCGGGTGAAGTGGATCGGGGTGTCCACGCCGAGGTTCCCTTTGACCCAAAGGCACATCTCCTCGATCATCTTCGGGTCGTCGTTAAGGGTGGGGACGACGAGATTGACGACTTCGAGCCAGGTCCCGTACTTTTTCACGGTGAGGAGGGTCTCGAGGACGGGCCTCAGGCTGGCGGAGCAGACCTCTTCATAGAATTTCTCGCTAAATCCCTTGAGGTCGATCTTGACCGCATCAAGCACGCTGAGGAGTTTGACCATCGGTTCTCTATTGATATAGCCATTTGAAACGATGGATGTCTTGATGCCTCTCTGTCTTGCTATGATTGAGATATCGTAGAGGTATTCATAGTATACCGTGGGTTCGGTATAGGTGAAGGAGATAGAGGGAAGATTCTCCTTCTTTGCCAGATCGACGATCTCCGAGGGGTTGTAAGGATAATGGCTCAGTTCCTCCACGCTTTTCTGGGAGAGGTGCCAGTTCTGACAATATTTGCATCGGAGGTTGCAACTGGCACAGGTGAGGCAGAGCCTGAAATGGCCGGGGATGAAATGGTAAAGAGGTGCCTTCTCAATCGGCCCGATGTCCACCGCGCAGGGTTTGCCGTAGACGAGGGTGTAGAGGATGCCGTTCTGGTTTTCCCGATTCCGGCAGAAACCTCTCTTCCCATGGCTGATGAGGCACTCCCGGGGGCAAAGCAGGCATTGGACACGAAGCCCATCAAGTCTCTTATAAAACATGGCCTCCCGAAGGGGGGGCGTTGAGGACGGCCTTCCTGCTGAAGGATCTGAGGCCATGAGATCTCTCGCCGCCATGAAAAAGAGGGCCATCCTTTTTAAAAAACCTCTCCGCCCGAACATTCTCCACCCGCGGGTTCCTACTATAATTTACCATTCTTTCCCTTAGAAGGAAAGAGGGGGAGGCCATCCTTTTGGACGAAAATTTTTTTGACAGAGGCCACGAGGCTGTTTAAAATTAAGATAACTTTTGCAAAGGTATTGACGGGAAATCAGGGCCAAAAGGTTTTTCACGGGCCTTTTAAGGGGTATCTTAAAGACCCCGCTGATATTAATCGTTTGGCAGAGAGGGAATATCCCTCTCACTTTTTAAAGGTCATGTCCTACCGTTTCAAATTCAATCCCTTTCCTCCTTTTTATTTTTTTGATCCTTTTAGGAGAAGGGATTTCCGCCCTCACGCTCATCAGAGAAAGGAGGCGGTTTCCTATGATGAAGGTCAGAGTTTTTTACCCCCATAAGG
>JAOAHX010000032.1 GCA_026415035.1 Thermodesulfobacteriota bacterium
GCCGTCGTCCCCTTGATCAACCGATCGGCAAAAACGATGGCATTTGCGCTTCTCAAGGCTCCCAAGACCCCCCTGGCGGTTCCATCTGCGGCTTCGCGGGTGAGATCGAGATACCTCGGGATGGCGATAGCCGCGAGGATCCCGATGATGACGATGATGATGATCAATTCGATTAACGTAAAACCCTTCTCCATTTTTCTCATGATTTCCCTCCTCTTTACCAGGTGGTGGTAGCCGCCGTAATGGTCCCGAAGGTGGTCGGGGCTTGGAGCGTGATCGGTGAAAGGGTGAAGGTATAAACCACTCCTCCTGCGGTCATCGTAAAATTGGTCGTATTGTAAGTATAATTGACCCCCTGGATCCCGGCATTTGTGACGATCTCCGTCATCCCATAAGTGGCCGTCGTCCCCTTGATCAACCGATCGGCAAAAACGATGGCATTTGCGCTTCTCAAGGCTCCCAAGACCCCCCTGGCCGTGGCATCAGAGGCATCCCGGGTCAGGTCAATATACCTTGGAATCGCAACAGCGGCCAGAATTCCGATAATAACAATTATGATGATGAGCTCGATCAATGTGAACCCTTTTCGGTTTTTAATCACCTTTAATGTCCCCCTTTCGAAATTTTCCGGGAATTTATCCAATTTTTCAATTTTTGTCAAGCAATTGGGTTATCTGCAATTATGATGCCAATCTTTTTCTTCTTTCCTGTATTAATTGGGCAACGATACTTATGGCAATCTCTTCGGGGGTTTCTGAACCGATGTCGAGTCCGATGGGAGCATGGACCTTATTGAACATCGATTCCGGAATCCCCTCCTCTGACAATTTTTTGTACAGGGTAGCAATCTTTTTCCGCGACCCGATCATCCCGATATAGCAAGCATCTGTCTTTACCGCCTCTTTAAGGACAAGTCCGTCGTATAGGTGCCCTCGGGTCACGATGACGATAAAGCTGGAGGAATCGACGGGGACCTTTTCAAAGGCCTTATCGAAATCGGTGACGATGATTTCATCCGCATCAGGAAAGCGTTCCCTGTTTGCGAACATCTCCCGATCATCGATCACCACGACCCTGAAATGGACCTTTTTGGCCAAGGGTGCAAGCTGTTCGGAAATGTGGCCTGCCCCGAAGATATAAACCGTGAACGCAGAAAAGACGGGCTCCAGAAGGATCTGGAGCTTACCCCATGGACCGAACTCTCCTTGCGATGGAGGGACGGTCACGACCTCAGGCCTCCTAAGCTTCAAGATCCGTTCCATTTCGTTCTTCAGGCGCCCCTCCAGGAGTGGATGTTCGGGGAGGGCTCCCACGCTTCCTCCTTTTCGGGAATAGAAGGCTTTCGATTCCTTGAGGTTTGATGTGGCGCCCTCGGCCGAAACGACCGTGGCAAGAACCCCCTCCGCCCTCTCCTCCATCACCTCTAAAACCTTCTTATAGAGGGGCAGATATTCCGCAAGGAGGGGTTCGACGAAGACCTCGATATTGCCTCCACAGATGAGCCCCCCTGCGGCAAGCTGTTCTGAAGTCAAATTGAAATGGAGCACCTTCCTCTCCTGGCGTTCTATCGCCCTCATGGTTTCCTGCCAAACCTCAGCTTCGACACACCCACCACCGATGGACCCGAGCGCTGTTCCATCTTTTCTCACCAGATATTTTGCCCCTGGCTCCCTCGGTGCGGATCCGATCCTCCTGATGAGAGTGGCCAGACCTAATGGGTCGCCCGATTCAAGGCGATAAACAATTTCTCGGTAAATCTCCTTCATAGGGCCCCTTCCCCTCCTGTATAGAATTGACCGTCTTTTTTACGATAGAGCCGAATTTTATGAGGAGGAATGAAGATCTCATCCACCTTTGGGTCAATCTCGTATCTTTTCTCCACCATCGACTTCAGCTCGGGAAAATGTTCTAACTCGAAGATTTTGAGAATATAGGCGGGAGGAGAGTGGGTAATCTCCTCGATCACCTTCTCTTTGTATCCCGCAAAGTCCTTATGAGGAGTTCGGGTGACATTCTCGCTCAGGTTGAAATTGTTTCGGTATTGGGTGGCCGCCCTCCGTTGGGCCAGGAAATAGACCTGCGGGGCGATTCCCCACACATAGAGGGTCTCGTTCGGTTCCGTGGCTGCCTTGAGATAGGAAGCCAGGTGATGCTGAATGAAATTGTAAAGGCCGTATTGATAGCTGTCAAATATACCGTCGAGTCCTTTGAACTGATGGATCGTCTGCTCGGTGGAACTATAGGTGAAGAAGTATTTATAATCGGTTCTGACAAAGAGAAAAGCGGAAATGGTAAGGACGAAGGTCAAAATCCCTCGCGAAATCTTTTTCGAGAGAGCCGAAAGGGATTTCGTCCTTTCCCATGCCCAGAGGATGCCATGAGCAGTCAGGAGGGAGAATGGGGCGACGACCAGGAGGAAGTAGTGGGCGTAAAATGTCCCGGGAATACACACGGCCAAAAAAGACCAAAATGCCCACCAGAGGAAAATCCGGTCCGGAACTTCAAGCCGACCGCCTTTCTTTTTCGAGAACAAGACCCCCAGGGAGAACAGGGTTCCTATCCAGAGCAAGCTGTTCTCGAGAACGATCCTCTTCATGCTTGCGGCGAAAAAATAGATCAGGTTCGAATCCTCATACCCTCTCTGGATATACCGGAGATTGCTTCCGAGCATCGAATCGTAGAGCACCTCCGGGGAATAGCCATGGTATAAAAAGAAGGAAACCACCCCAAGAATGGGCAAGAGGGCTCCTCCTCCCAGGAGGCCTAAGCGGATCGCCCGTCTTTTGAATGCCACCCCTCGAGACCCCTCGCAACATAGGAAGGTCAAGAAAACGACACCCCCGACCTGTTTGACGAGGGTCGCCAAGGCCCCAAAGATTCCTGTGAGGAGGTACCCCCTTGCCCGATCTGATTGACTGGCCTTAAGGAAAAAACCGATCGATAGCAAGGAAGGGAGATGCAAAAGGGTTTCGAGATTGACCGTGCCTCCCTCGACCATCGGGGCGGAAGAAAAGACCCCGAAGAGGAGAGCGGAGAAAAGACCGGCCCCCTTCCCGTAAGCCTGTTGACCGACCCAGTAAATGGCGATGACGGCCATCAGGGCGAAGAGGGTGCCAAAGAGTTTTAATCCGAGGACCGAAGGACCAAAAAGCATCACGAAGACGGCGTATAACATCGGATAAAGGGGGGGCTTTCCTGGCCCCTCTCGATCGATCAAGACCTCGCCCTCTGCCATCCGCCATCCCATATAAGCCACATTTCCAACATCTCCGTCGATGTACTGCCCGAAGAAAAGGAACCTCAAATAGAAGGTCAGGGCAAGGATCGCCACCAACGAGGGACCGATCCCTTTCGTGTAAAGGGAAGCTCCAGAGGGCTTGCGGTTTAATCCTTCCATGGAAAGCTATGGTTTTTTGGCGGGAGGGGAAGGTCTTTTGGTCTTCGGAGAAGGTCCCCTTTCAAGATTTTTATCTCTGGCAAGAGGTAAAAGGTAAAGCTGATAGAAGACCGGATCCGTCCAGAGCCCCAATTCCGGGGCCAAGTCTCCAACCATACCTGAAAAAAGGGGGATATTATTTAAACCGTTCAGGTTCGTCGAGAGGTCTCTCAGGAGTTTATAGAGGCGAACCGCTGAGACGAGGTGATTGAGGTTTTCCTGTAACCTTTTCGTCTGCTCGATGGCCTCCTCGATCGAGTTCCGATCCTCTTTCAACCTGGAGACCCAGTAATCGCCTTCCTGATAACTCATCTCAATGCCCCCGGTCTTCAGGCGATGGGTGATCTGGTGATTGACCTCTCTCACCCTCTCAAGCCTCCGATGGATCTGGTCGATCAGAATGGTTCTCTCCTGTTTCGTCAAGGCCTCAGACTTTGAATTCAACCTCGACATGAAATACTGGAGAGAGTATTCTTCCCCCACACCAGGGGAGACCCATCCTGAAAAGACCACGAATCCAACCAAGAGGGTGCCCCAATATTTCATCGTCCCCCCCCTGCTCCTAACGGGAGAATCACGTCGGCGACCTTAGTCCCTTCTCTCAAGGTGCCCAAAACGATTCTTTCGATCATGGGACATCCTTTTTCAACGATCCCCCTTGCCACCCTCTTTCCCAAAGCCAACCCATTTGGGATGTCGACCTTATTGAGGAAGGCGATTCGTCTAACAGAGGGGGGCGCCCCTTTAAAAATTCCTTCCGGATGGACGATCAACCTAACAACCCCCTCCTCCGTCATCTCCTCCCCCATCGGGATTCCGGTCAGATTGGAGATGAGCGCCGGTTGAAACACTTCCTCTTCATTAAGCTTCTTCCCGATCCCATCCAGTCCAACCAGGCCGATCACCGTGGTCGTCTTGGAAGGGAGGACGGGTTCCCAGGTCCTCGGGGCCTTGACCGGCCGGCCAGCCGCTCCATCGGCCTCGACCAGGATGAAATCGACCTCCACCTTTTCCCAGAGGTCATCGGCAAATTCAGGGGGAATTCCCTTCAATTTTCTTCCTTCCAATCTCTCCAAGGCAAGGGTGATGTGTCTATACCTGTCCAGATGGCTTTTCGCGAACTCCAAAAGCTCCCTTTGCTCTCCGGATATGAAAAGATGGGGGCTCTCCTCGGGCGACGGCTCCAATATCTTGGTCGTGGTCGTGGTGACCACCCTTTTGCCCCGTTCCTTCAATTCTTCGGCCAACCGGAACATCAGGGTCGTCTTGCCCCCTGCCCCGGTCAGGCTGATCATCTCCCTTCTCCCGAGTCCAAGGGCCTCCGAGAGAGTCCATTGGGAGGGGATGGGGCCGATTTTTTGCTCGACCGAGGTCATTTATTGTACCAGTGGAGAATCGCCTCCAGCACGCCACCGGCGATCGCCCTCGCCTTCTCTGAAATGGTGAAACAGTATTCCCTCTTCCCACGGGGATCGATATCGCCCACCTTCATCCCCCTCTTCACCTCGACCCCTTGGCGAAGAAGGCCCCGGACCACCCCGTTCACCTCGGCGATCACAGGATAATCCTCCACCACCGCCACCACTGTGCCCCGGGTCACCCTCTCTCCAATCGAGGTCTGGGGCCGGAAGATCCCTGCCTTGGCAGTCCGAAGAACCCTCTCCACCGTATATCCGCCGATCTCGCCTGGAATGCCCGTATCCGGTTCGGCTTCGCCTTTCAGGATCACCTTGCCCAGATGGTGGCCACGGTTCGTCTCGATGACGACATGGACATCCCTGCCCGCACAGAATCCAGGACCGAGGCCGATGACCAAAGGAGCATCCTGGATAGAGGTCCCGAGGTTCCGCTTTGCCAGGATCGCGTCCACAATGACATCGGGCTGGAGGAATTCTTTGATTCGCTTCAGCTCCGGGTCGATCAGGATGGGAATGAATCCCTCCTTCCAACCCATCTCGATCTCCATCGGCCTTGCGAACAGTTTCGCCCGCACCCCTTCTACCTCTTTGACTCCCTCGTAGACCGCCTCGCAGAAAGAGACCCCTCGTCTGACCGCAAGAGGGGTGGAGATCTCCGTCATGCAGATCCTGAAATGGGACCGGAAGAGACGGTGTGCCACGCCGCTTGCCATCTCTCCCGCCCCCCGGATCAAAACGATTAGATCTGAAAGCCTCTTATCGGGTGACACGTGCCTTCTCCTACCGTCTTCCTCTAATGCCCCCATTTCTTTCGATAATCCTCCCAGGTATCGATGTCCTGGAGAACTCCAGCCGACCTCACCTTGACCTCATGGACCTCGGCCGCATATCTCTTCAGAATGGACCGGCCTCCTTCATCCCCTTTTAGCCTCAAAAGTTCCCCTTTAAATCTCATCGGGAAGATGACCGGGTGCCCTCTTCGCCCCTTAAAAATCGGGACTATGATTTTATCCTGTTTCGTCTCAAAGGCCTCCACCAAGGCCCTCACCGTCCTGGACTTCAGGGAGGGCTGATCCCCCAGGGCGATGAGAATCCCCTTGCTTCGAGGACTTACCGATTTCACCCCGCAACGGATGGAAGAACTCATCCCCTTTTGGGGATGGGGATTTAAAGCGACCCTTACCTTCTTCTCCTTCCAAAGATTCCCATCTATCTGCTTCCGGGTCCGATCGTTGACCACCAGGATGACCTCCTCGACCTCGGAGCGGAGGAGTGTCCGGAGGCAGCGTTGGAAGATCGTCTCCCGTCCCCAAGGGAGGGAAAGCTTATCCCTTCCCATCCTATGCGATCGACCCGCCCCAAGGAGAATGGCAGAAACCCCCATTTCTTCCTTCCAGCTTCACAATAAGTAAACTTTATCTGCGTCCAGAGGGGATGTCAAGATGCCCCCTCTCCTTATCGGGCAAGGAAGGGTCCGTTTGAAAAGAGGAGAGAAAAAGTATAGAATAGGTAAAGCTGGAAGGGGGCAACCCCTTAAATCTACCCTTCAAGGAGGAGTCCAATGGAGCCCGAAATTAAAAAGATCCTCTACGCAACGGACCTGAGCAAAAATTCTTCCTACGCCTTTCTCTACGCATTAGACTTGGCGAAGAAATACAGGGCAAACATCATCATCCTCCATGCGGTTGAACCCATCCCTGAATTTGCGCTGTCCTACGTCGCAATGGTCGGCGAATCCCGGGAGAAACGACATGAGGAATTGGTTGAAAAAATTAAGGGAAGTCTCCAGAACTTCTGTAAGAAGGCAGAGGCCGAGATCGGCGCTCCCTGCCTCGATTTAATCTCCAAGGTCCTGGTTCCGGTGGGCTATCCTCCCAATGAGATCCTCAATGTGGCCGAGGAAGAGAATTGCGACCTGATCGTGATGGGGTCCCACGGGAAGGGTTTTCTCGCCCACACCTTTCTCGGAAGTGTCTCCAGTGCGGTCTTGAACCGAACCAAGAAACCGGTCTTCATCGTCCCCCTGCCCGAAAAGGTAAAGATCGAATGGGATGGGATCTAATCGCCACTCTTTGACGAAACCCGAAGGGGTCTTCCCCTCTTGAACGGGATTTCACTCAAGGAGGTGTCTTATGCTGATCCAATCGTTCTTCGTCCCTGGTTTGTCGCACATTTCTTACATGCTCTGCGGCTCGAAAACCTGTG
This sequence comes from Thermodesulfobacteriota bacterium, assembly GCA_026415035.1. Taxonomy (NCBI): domain Bacteria; kingdom Pseudomonadati; phylum Thermodesulfobacteriota; species Thermodesulfobacteriota bacterium. Next base: position 7,060 of record JAOAHX010000032.1, read on the forward strand.
CCGTCATCGATCCTAAGCGAGACATTCATGTCTACCTTGACACCGCCAAGGCGATGGGGTTGAAGATCACCCACATCCTCGAAACCCATCTCCACGCCGACTTCATCTCGGGTCATATGGATTTGGTAGAAAAGACCGGTGCCAAGATCTATGCCCCGAAATCCGGTCATTGCCAGTTCGAGCACATCGCCCTCAGCGAAGGGGATGCCTTCGAAATAGAGGACATGGAATTGAGGGTGATCGAAACCCCGGGACATACGCCCGAGCACCTCGTTTACATCGTGGTCGACCACTCGAGGGGAGAAGACCCGGTCGCCCTCTTCAGCGGCGACACCCTCTTCGTCGGAGATGTCGGAAGGCCCGATCTCTTTCCGGGGATCGCCAAAGAGTTGGCCACCAAACTCTACCAGAGCCTCCAGAAGCTCGAGAAGCTCCCCGATTTCTGCGAGGTCTATCCCGCCCACGGCGCGGGGTCCCTCTGCGGAAGGGCAATGTCCGCCAAAAGGACGAGCACGATCGGATATGAAAAGAGATACAATTACGCCTTCTTGACCAAAGACCTCAATAAGTTCATCGATCTCCTCACCACCGATATGCCCGAGGCGCCCGACCACTTCAGCCGTTGTAGCGACATCAATCGAAAAGGACCGACCCTTGTCCAAAATCTCCCGTGCCTTACACCCTTCGATCCGTTTTCCTTCTACCAGAGAACGAAACAGGACAATACGATCGTCCTCGACATCCGTCCTTACGAGGCCTTCGGCGGGCAACATGTTCCAGGCGCCTACCATATCGATTTTGGAGGAAACTTCTCCACTTTTGCGGGATGGATCCTTCCTCCGGAAAAGGACATCCTCCTCGTGGCGGAGAATGCGGGGCAAGCCGAAGAGGCCGTTGTCCAACTAAGACGCGTCGGTTTAGACAGGGCGATCGGCTACCTGGAGGGGGGCATATATGAGTGGGCCAAGGCGGGCCTCCCCTCGGACCGGGTGGAGCAGATCTCTGTCGGGACGCTTAACCAGAGGATGAAATCCGGCCCTAAGGCAACCCTTCTCGACGTGAGGGCGAAGAGGGAGTTTGCAACGGCTCATATCGAGGGGGCAATCAACATTCCCTTCCCCGACCTAAGAAAGAGACACACCGAATTAGATCCAAACCTTCCCATCATGGTCATTTGCAACACGGGCCACCGGTCGAGCATCGCCACGAGCCTCCTCAAACGATATGGATTCAAAGAGGTCACGAACGTTGCCGGTGGGATGACCGGATACAATGCGGCTGGCCTTGGCCCCGAATGTCCGGCCTGCGTGGCCCCTCACGGCCCCACCTGGTCCAAACCCAACAAATAGAAGAGGGAGCAGGGGACATCTCCTCCGGTCCGTGAAAAGAGGAGCTGTTCCCTGCCCCTCGGCCCACACGTAGAAGGGGGAATGATCATGGAATGTTTGACGATGGAACGTTGGTCTCCCTATCTCGTCGGGATCGGGATAGGGATACTCAGCGGCCTCACCTTCCTCCTCTCCGATAAACCGATTGGATGTTCGACCGCCTTTTCCCGCACAAGCGGCATGATCGAAGGTCTGTTTCGGGGAAAGGGGGTCAAAGAGAAGGCCTACTATAGAAAATTTGCGCCGGAGATCGACTGGGAATGGATGTTTGTGTTCGGAATTTTCATCGGCGCCTTCCTCTCCTCCCTCCTCTCCGGTTCATTCAGACTCACATGGGTGCCGACGAGATGGTCCGAATCCTTCGGCCATACCCCCCTTCTTAGATGGGCGGTGGCCCTCGTCGGTGGGGTCCTGGTCGGGATAGGCGCCCGTTGGGCCGGTGGCTGTACCAGCGGCCACGGCATCAGCGGCACATTGCAACTGGCCGCAAGTAGCTGGCTGGCCGTCCTCTCCTTCTTCTTCGGAGGGATATTGACCGCCATGCTCCTTTTTCATGCTTGATGAGATGGGGGTGGGCCATGCTGACCGGACTTCACAATAAAAGGAACCTCCAGTTGGGAATTGGGTTGGGAGGAGGCGTGCTCTTCGGCCTCCTCCTTCAGAAGGGAGGGGTCACCTATTACGACATCATCCTCGGCCAACTCCTCCTGACCGATTTCACGGTCCTAAAGATTATGCTTTCGGCCGTGGGGACGGGCATGGTCGTCGTCCACCTGCTGAGGAGCCTGGGCCTAGCCCAGCTCCATCCCAAACCCGGCTCCCTCGGTTCCACCCTGATCGGAGGGCTGATCTTTGGCGTGGGATTCGGCATCCTCGGCTACTGCCCTGGCACACTGGCTGGAGCCACCGGGCAGGGGTCTCTCGATGCCCTCTTCGGCGGAATCGTCGGTCTCCTGTTGGGGGCAGGCATCTTTGCTGAGATCTATCCTAAATTGGAGCGGACGGTTTTAAATCGAGGTTATTTCGGCGAGATCACCTTTCCCCAGTTGCTCAAAACCAATCCCTGGTGGGTCGTAATCCCGGTCTCCCTCCTTCTCGGGGCCATCCTCTATTGGCTCGAGAGAGCGGGCCTTTAAATCGCGTTATGCTCCAGTCCTTCCTCCCTGCGGCCGGGTGGTTAAAATCCTATAACAGGCAAGAGTTGAAAGCCGATCTGGGGGCAGGGGTGATGATCGCCTTCCTGCTCATCCCGCAGGGGATGGCCTATGCCATGCTTGCCGGCCTTCCTCCGGTCATGGGCCTCTACGCCTCCACCCTTCCCCTGATGCTCTACGCCCTCTTCGGATCTTCGAGGCATCTCGCCGTTGGACCCGTGGCCATGATTTCGCTCCTCGTCCTTACAGGCGTCTCCCCCTTGGCCGAACCGGGATCGGATCGTTACATCCAGCTCGTCCTCCTCCTCTCATTCCTGATCGGGATCCTCCAATGTTTGCTCGGCCTCCTGAAAGCGGGTTTCTTCATCCACTTCGTCTCCCATGCGGTCATGAGCGGTTTTTCTTCGGCCGCTGCCATCACGATCGCCGTCAGCCAGCTGGGTCATCTTTTGGGGATCAAACTCCCCGTCCACCCCTCCCCGTTCGGCATGGTCTGGGAAGCCATCGGTCGAGTGGGTGAGACACACCTTTTGACCTGCTTTATCGGCGTGGGCTCCGTCCTCTTGCTCATCCTCCTTAAAAAATACGCCCCCAAATTTCCAGCTCCCCTCCTCCTGGTAGCGGGCAGCATCTTGATCTCCTACCTGATCCGCCTGGACCTCCATGGGGTCCGGGTCGTGGGCGTGGTGCCCACAGGGTTGCCAAAGTGGCGCCCTCCTGAAATCTCCCTGGAATCCCTTCGTCTCCTCTTTCCGGTTGCCCTGACGATCCTTTTTGTCGGATATATGGAGTCGATCTCCATCGCCAAACTCATCGCCATCAAAGAACGATATAAAATCGAACCGGACCAGGAATTGAGGGGCCTGGGATTGGCCAACCTTGCGGCCTCTCTCTTCTCCGGCTACCCCGTGACCGGAGGATTTTCCAGGACCGCGGTCAATCACCAGGCCGGGGCCCGAACCGGTTTGGCCTCCCTGATCACCGCCGGTTTGATCCTTCTTACCCTCCTCTTCTTCGCTCCTCTCTTCTACCACCTTCCGAACGCGGTGCTGGCAGGGATCGTCCTCGTTGCGGTCTCCGGGCTGATGGACTTTCAAAAGGCCCGACATTTCTTTAAAATCCGGCCGGTGGATGGCTGGACCTGGGTCTTCACCTTTGCAACGACCCTGATCTTTGGAGGGGCCGCTGGAATTCTAACAGGGATCGCCTTCTCCTTGGGCCTCTTCATCTGGCGAAGCTCCAGACCCCATGCCGCGGAGTTAGGCCTCCTTGAAGGAGAAGGGGTTTTCAGAAACGTGAAACGGTTTCCGGAGGCAAGGCGATTTCCCCGCGGGTTGATCCTCCGGGTGGATGCCCCGCTCTACTTTGCCAACACAAAATTTCTCGAAGACCTGATCCATCAGAACCTCGTAGAGAGGCCAGAGGCCAAATGGGTCATCCTCGACTGCTCAGGCGTAAACGACATGGATGCCGTGGCGATCGATGCCCTCGAAGAGATCATGGATGCTTATAGAGGAAAGGTACGGTTCCTCTTTGCAGAGATGAGGGGTCCCGTCCGGGACCTGGTGGAAAGGGCGGGATGGGAAGAGAGGTATGGGCCCCGCCTTCAATTCCCCTCGATCCAACAGGCATTGAAAGAGATGGAGGAGGCGAAGCATTTCCCCCGCCCCGAAATAGGGCGGCATCCCAATCAAGAAGGAGGCGAGCGATGTTAAAAAAGCCGAGCGAAAAAGAAGAGGAGTATTTTGCCCGATTGGAGTTCGAGCGGAAGAAGAAGATCGAGGAAGAGAAACACAAGAAGATGGCCGAGCAAGAGAAACAGAGGCTTCGGGAGCTCCACTATATGCGGTGTCCGAAATGCGGGATGGAACTGATCGAGATCGACTACAAAAATATCAAGGTGGATAAATGCTCCGAGTGCGAAGGGGTCTGGCTGGATGCCGGAGAGCTCGAGGCCGTCTCGAAGCTCGAAAAATCGAGCCTCGACAAACTTTTCAGCGTGTTCAAAAAGTGAACCGCTTCCCCCTCTCCCTTCAAAAGACCCTCTTTCGAAGGGAGAGGGCCATTCCCATGGGAAAGGCCTGGGGTCCGAGAAAGGAGGCAACGGAATGAACTTTCTTAAAAAACCTCAATGGTCGCCCTATCTCACCGGCGCCTTGCTGGGATTATTGACCTGGTTTTCTGTCCTGACCGCGGGAAAGTACCTCGGCGTCTCGACCACCTTTGTCCGCACCGTCGGGATGATCGAGAGCCTCTTCGTGCCGGGGCACGTGGCCACGGCCCCTTACTTTAAGGAGATCAAGCCGATCATCGATTGGCAGTGGATGGAGGTCCTTGGGATCCTCATCGGCGCCTTCCTCGCAGCGAAGCTCTCGGGGGAATTTAAAAGCAGGTTCGTCCCCCCCACCTGGGAGAGACGGTTCGGGCCAAAACGTTTCAAAAGGGGGGTCGTCGCCTTCTTGGGAGGGGTGATCCTGATGTTCGGAGCTCGGATGGCCGATGGCTGACCGAGCGGCCACGGGATCAGCGGTTCGCTGCAACTGGCCGTGAGCGGTTGGCTCGCCCTCGTCTTCTTCTTTATTGGAGGCCTCCTCTCCGCACGCCTCCTTTATGGGAAAGGAGGAAAGTAAAAATGGGACAGCTTGTACTGGGACTGATCACCGGCATCCTCTTCGGGTTCCTCCTTCAGAAGGGACAAGCCTTGAGATATGACCGACAGATCGGAGTCCTCCTGTTGCGGGACTTTACCATCCTCAAAATCATGGTCAGTGCGGTCCTGGTCGGGATGGTGGGCGTTTACTTCTTCGTGGATATGGGGTGGGGGAAGCTGAGCGTCAAGCCCCTCGTCTTGGGTGCCAACGTCATCGGAGGCCTTCTCTTCGGCCTGGGATGGGGCCTTCTCGGCTACTGCCCGGGAACCGCAGTGGGTGCGACGGGCGAAGGCAGGTGGGATGCCTTCTGGGGAGGGGTCCTCGGGATGCTCGTAGGGGCCGGCCTCTTCGCGGAGGCCTATCCCCTGGTGAAAGACAGCTTGCTGAAATGGGGCGATCACGGGAAGATGACCCTGCCCAAACTTCTGGGGATCCACCACTGGGTCCTCATCCCGATCCTCTGGGCCCTCCTGTTAAGCCTCCTCCTCCTGATCGAAAAGAAGAAGGCATGAAACATCCCTCTCCCTTTTAAAGACGCCATGGACGGACAGGAAGGGAGAGGGATCTCTCTGGCCTCAGCCCGTCAGGGTGGCGAGATAGGGGGCTCCCAACTTGTCGATGTGATCCTTCACATTGTCGAAGTAATTGTAATGCTCCTCCTCATCCTTGAGGAGTTCCTCGAAGATCTCCTTAGAGATATGATCCTTTTCAGAGGCACAGACGACCGCGGCCTCGTTGTACATCTTCATGGCCTGGGCCTCCAGGGCCATGTTCGTCTCGAGCATTTGGGGAATGGTCTGCCCCTTTTTGGGCGTATCGTCCGGTTTGGACGTGGGCTCGCCTTTTAAGAAGAGGATCCTTTCGGCCAGCTTCTCCGCATGTTTCATCTCCTGGATGGCGATCTCCTTGAACTTGGAGGCCAGCTTCCCGAAGTCCTGGTCTTCCAGCTCGTAGTGTTGGGCCATGTACTGGGCGATGGCATGGAGTTCTCGCGACCTCGCCGCATTCAACAGATCGATCACCTTGCTGCTCATAGGTCCTCCTTTCGATGAGATGGATTTGCCCTAATCTTATAACATTCCCTCCGAGATGACAAGACAAACCTGCGGGTAGGGTCAATCCCTGAAGGCGGTCATCGGCTCGAGGAGGATCTCTCCCTTCTCGAAACGTTCAATGGAAAGCGGGGAGATATCGAGGGTTGTGGTCCTCCCCTCGGTGATGAGCTCCGCGATCACCTTTCCGACCGCCGGACTGTGCTGAAACCCGTGGCCGCTGAACCCATTGGCAAGGATGAAGCCCTTTAGGCCCGGGACCTCGCCCAGGATGGCATGATGGTCGGGCGAAATTTCATAGAGCCCGGCCCAGCCCCTCGCAATGCTGGCCCTTTCGAAGGCCGGGACGCGAAAGATGGCGTTCTCCGAGGCCTCGACCAGGGCTTCGTAATCGGTTTCGGTGTTGAAACTGGGCGTTTGGTCGAGAGGGCCTGAAAGGAGAAATCCGTCCAATTCTCTTCGGAAATACCATCCCCTGTGAAAATCGATGGTGAGGGGAATGGGCTGGTCGGTGAGGTGGAAGGGAGCCGTCACGAAGACCTGTCTTCGTAAAGGCGTCACGGGGATCTTCAGGCCTGCCATCTCGCCGATCAAGGCCGCATAGGGACCTCCCGCATTGACCACGACGGGGGCCGAAATTTCGTGCCGATCCGACCGAACGCCCTTCACCTCCCCCCTTTCGATGATCACGGCCTTCACCTCCTCTCCTTCCCATATCTCCACCCCTTCTCTCCTGGCTCCTTTGGCGAATCCGGTCAGCACTTCGCTCGGACCGGCATACCCGTCTAAGGCGCAAAAGGTCCCGCCCAAAACGTCTTCGGTCCTCAGGTAGGGACATCGCCTCCGGATCTCCTCAGGTTCCCACCACTCCACAGGAATCCCATATCGTTTTTGGAGGGCCATGTTCTGTCGAAAGACCTCTGTCTCCGGTTCGGTGGTGGCCAGAAAGAGGTAACCGACCTTCCTGAATTCGGGATCGACCCCGAACTCCTCTTCAAAATGGTCGAAGGTCTTCATCGATTCGAGGGAGAAGAGGATGTTGATCTCGGTGGAAAATTGGGTTCGGATTCCCCCTACGCATCGGCTGGTGGATCCCCCTCCCAATTGCCCCTTTTCGAGGAGGAGGATCCTTCCGGGCCTCCTCTGGCTCAAATAATAGGCGATGCTCACCCCGATAATGCCACCTCCAATGATGACCACCTCTGCGACCTGTTTCAATGGCGTCCCTCACTTTAAACTCGAATGGAGATAGTGGATGAGGGTAAGGATATCGAAGATGGGCCGGTCGAAGATCTTCCTCAGAGCCCTCCGGTAGAGGGCCATATTCGTACACTCGAGGACAAGGGCGGAGAGGTCGGGATGATCCCTGAGCATCTCCTCCAGTTTGGCCACGATCTCCCCCTCCACCTTTCCAAAGTCAGCCCGAGGGCGGTTCCTCACATACGTTTCGTAAAACTCCCCCTCGGGGTCCATCCCGCCAATGACCACCGGCGTCCCTTCGGCACCGACGCTTTGGAGATGATCGATCCCCAGGGCTTGAGGGTCGGCCGTGAGCACCCCGATCCTTCCCCTTCGGCCCACCAATTCATAAGCCCAAGGAATCTGAACCAGGCTAGAGGTGAAGACCGGAATCGGGACCGCGGTGGACAGCTCTCTCTGGAAGAGGGCGAGAAATCCACAGCTGGTGGTGATGGCCTTGGCTCCCCTTTCTACCAGTCGCCGGGCGGCCTCGATAAATGGCGGCAAAAGGGAAGAGTCCCTCCCTTGAACCACCCGTGAAGGAATGGCCCCTTTGACGACCTCATAGAGGACAGGAAAGGGAAAGGTCCCGGGATTGCCGACATCTCCAATCGGTCTTGGAAAGAGCGTGTCCAGAAGGATGATGCCGAGCGACGGTCTTCCCGAATCGACCACCTCCGAATTCATCTTCATAACACAAACCTCTCCCTCTTCGACAGGGCTTTCCGGCCCTTTACTTTTTTGCCTCTTTCAATTATATAACACAACCATCAAGAACCATTTCCACCCACAAAGGAGGGGTCCGATGAAAAAGTTTGCATGCTTTTCAGCCCTCTTTCTCCTGCTTTTGCTCCATTCCCAAGCCCACCCTCAGACCTTGACCTGGACGGCCGGTGGAGTCGGTGGAGGGTGGTATGCCATCGCGGGAGGGATCGCCAACCTCGTCAACGAGAAATCCGGGGGGATCACGATCAAGGTCATCCCGGGAGGCGGGACGGTCAATCCAAGGCTGGTCGACAAAGGAGATTGCGAATTGGGATGGGGTCTACCCTTTCTCAACGTGGCCGCTTGGAACGGTGAGGACCCCTATGACAAAAAGCACACCAACCTCCGGGCCCTCGCAGGCGGAATGAGCCTCAACTTCTTCCACTTCTATGTGGCCGCGGAGTCTCCCATCAAGACCATGGACGATGTCTTCAAACAGAAGAAGGCCCTCCGCATGGCCATCTCGCCTGCCGGGACCTCGGACGAATGGGTCTTCCGAAAGGTCCTAGCCGCCTATAAAACCGATTACAAGGAGCTCGAGGCCGCGGGCTTCAAATTCTTTAGAGGATCCTATGCGGAACAGGCGAGCCAGTTCAAAGATAAGAACGTGGACTCGGTCTTCACCTTCCTCGCCACGCCGGCAGCGGCTGTGACCGAGGCCTCCATCGGCCGTTCCTTGAGATTGATCCCCTTCGCGCCGGAGGTCTTGGAGAGCCTGAAACAATACGGCATCGAATCAGGCAAGATCCCGGCCGGCACCTATCCCAAGGCCGCCAATGCGAACGAGGAGATCCTGACTGCGGTCGCAGGAAGCGTCATCCTGATCAACAAGAACGTTCCGGATGAGGTCGCCTATCGGATGACCAAGGTCATTCACGAAAATCTCGACCAGTTCAGAAAGATCCACGGCTCCCTGGTCCCCTACCAGATTAAGGACGGGGTCACCGGCCTGGGGGCGATCCCCCTCCATCCGGGAGCCGAAAAGTACTTCCGAGAAAAGGGCGTTCTAAAATAGCAGAGGGATACGGCAGGGCGGCCTGGCTCGATCCGTCATGAGGAGATTAACCGGATGGCTGAAAACGGTCGTTCTGGTCTACGGGGTGAGCGCCTCCCTGCTCCACCTCTACACTTCGGGGTTCGGCACCTTTGAGCCCAGGATCCAGAGGGGCCTTCATCTCCTCTTCCTCCTGCCGCTCATCTTCCTCCTCTTTCCCGCGACCCCCAAATCACCCAAGCACAGGCCCAGCCTTTGGGACGGCCTGGCCGCATTGCTCTGCCTGGCGGGTCCGGCCTATATCGTCAAGCATACCGAACGCCTCAACTTCAGAATGGTGGGCGTCGATGAGGTGCTGCCCATCGAAATGATCCTGGGCACCGCCCTGGTCTTGCTGGTGGTGGAGGCCGCTCGCCGCGCCCTCTCCCGGTGGATGGCCCTGACCATTCTGATCGCCCTCTTCTACTTGGCCACCGCGCCCTACTGGCCGGGGCTCCTGAGGTTCAAAGGCTACTCTTTCCCGCGAATGGTGGAGGTCCTCTTTCTGGCCGTCGACGAAGGGATCTTCGGTTTTCTGACGGGAATCTCCTCCAATATCCTCTTTATCTACATCCTCTTCGCCGGGTTCATGATCAGCGCCGGCGTCGGAAACTTCCTCATCGACTTTGCCGTATGGGCTGCGGGCTGGGCGAGAGGGGGGCCTGCCAAGATCGCGGTCATCTCCAGCAGCCTCTATGGAACCGTCAGCGGAAGCACGGTCGCCAATGTCTATGCGACCGGAAGTTTCACGATCCCACTGATGAAAAAGGCAGGGTTTCTGCCCAAGCAGGCCGCGGCCATCGAGGCCATTTCGAGCACGGGCGGTCAGCTCATGCCGCCCATCATGGGCGCAGGGGCCTTCATCATGTCTGAAATTACGGGGGTCCCCTATTTCAAGATCATCCAGGCCGCGGCCCTCCCGGCCCTCCTGTATTACTTGGGGCTCTTCTTCGTCGTCCATTTCCTCTCGGGCAAACACGGGATGGAAAGCATCCCCAAGGCCGAACGGCCAAGCATTCTTCCGATGCTTCGCCACGCCTACTTCTTCCTCCCCTTTCTGTTGGTGGTCATCCTCCTGGCCTACGGGTATTCTCCGAGCAAAGCCGCCTTCTACGTCATCTGGGTCATCATCGCCCTCAGTTTTTTCGACAAGAAGACCTGGCTCACCCCGCGTAAACTCATCGACACCCTCTTTCAGGCCGCGGTCAACGCGGCCATCATCGCCACCGCCCTCGCTGGGTCTGGGATGGTGGTGGGCATCCTGACGCGCACCGGGGCCGCCCTGGCCTTCGGCAGCGTTCTCCTCAGCGCCTCTTTCAATCATCTCCTCCTCGCCATGATCCTCATCTTTCTCGTCGTCAGTGTCCTCGGCACAGGCATCCCGACCACCCCCGCCTACATCATCGCGGTCACCGTGGGAGCCTCGACCCTCGGAAAATTCGAGGTCGCCCTCTTGGCCGCCCATCTCTTCGTCTTCTATTATGCCGTGCTTTCGGATCTGACGCCTCCGGATGCCATCACGGCCTTTGCCGCGGCCAATGTGGCAGGCTCGGAGATGATGGCCACGGGGATCGAGGCCTTCAAATTGGGAATCGCCGGCTTTCTGATCCCCTTCGCCTTCGTCTTTCAGCCCGCCCTTCTCCTCCAGGGGACGGTCCCCGAAATCCTTCTGGCCACCGGGTTAACTGGCCTGGGCGTGATCAGCCTCTCCGCCTTCCTGGTGGGATACATCTGGTCTCCCCTCAACTGGCCTCACCGCCTGCTTTTCGCCACGGCCGCCGTCTTCCTGGTCTTTCCGACCCTCGGCTCCGAGCTCATCGGGGTTGGATTGGCAGGAGGAGGCTTTATCTGGGCGAGGCTCCGGAAAAAATCGGACCTCAAGGGCCCTCGGAGCAGGTAAAAGGGGGAATCAGATTTAGAGGGTTTTCTTCTTCAATCGCCTCTTTCGCAAAATCTCGATGAGAAAGCTCAGCTCTTCGTTCTTCAGGAGGTAGGCCAAGAGGAGGTAGATTCCTACCCCCCCAACCATCGCCCCGGACAAGAGGATCGCCTTTTGCACCGTCTCGCCACTGGCGTTCCACCCCCTCAGGGAACAGATCAGGTAGGCCACCCATCCCATCGGAAGGCTGCAGAGGAGGTTACGAAGGAGGTGCTTTAAGCTCTTCCCGATGTCGATGCCGGGCAACCTCTGCCTCAGCCTTAGGGCCAAGAGGAACAGGTTCAACATCGAGGAGAGGCTCGTGGCAAGCGCGAGGCCTGCATGGCCAAGGGGAGTCAGGAAGAGGAAGAGGGAGTTGAGAAGGGCGTTGGCGACGAGACAGAGGATGGCAATCTTCAGGGGGGACCACGCATCCTTGAGGGCATAGAAGGCCGGGACGATCGTCCTCACCCCTGCGATGGCCCAGAGGCCGATGGCATAGCAGAGGAGGGCCTTGGCGGTCATCTGGGTCGCAAGGTTGTCGAACAGCCCCCTCTGGAAAAGGAGGTTGACGATGGGGGTCTTTAAGGCGATCAGCCCCACCATCGCGGGAATGCTGACGAAGGCCGTCAGGTGAAAGGTGAACCATAGGGAATGCTTAAACTCATCCCATCGGCCTTGGGAGAGAAGCCCGGAGAGGCTTGGCAGGGAGGCCATTCCGATGGCGATGGCGAAGAGGCCCAAGGGGAATTCCAACAGCCGGTCCGCGAAGAAGAGATAGGAGACGCTTCCCCCGGGAAGAAAGGAAGCGAAGATCGTATCGACAAAGACATTGAGTTGATAGACCGCGGTGCCGATCACCCCCGGGACCATCATTCGGCCGATGCGCTGGATCGCGGGGTGTCTGAAATTGAAATTCCAATGGAAGCCGATCCCTTTCTTCCACAAGAAGGGGATCTGGAAAAGGAATTGGATCACGCCACCGGCGAGCACGCCGAAGGCCAAGGTCATCACGGGTTGTCGGAAAAAGGAGAAGAAGAGGAGGACGCAGAGGATGATCGAGATGTTGAGAAAGATGGGCGCCAGGGCGGGAGCCAAAAAATGGCGATGAGCGTTCAGGAGGCCCATGCAGAGGGCGAAAAGACCCATGAAGAAGAGATAGGGGAAGACGATCCGGGTGAGGGTGACCGTCAGCTCAAATTTTTCTGGCACCTCAATGAATCCCGGTGCGATCGCCCGGATCAAGAGGGGCGAGAAGAGAATGCCGAGGATGGTGATCATCAGCAAACCAAGCCCCAAGAGCGTGAAGGCGATATGGGCCACCTCTTTCGCCTCCCGTTCCGGCCGCTGATGGAGATATTCGGTATAGATGGGAATGAAGGAGACGGTGAGCGAGCCCTCGCCCACCAACCGTCTCCAGAGATTGGGAATCCGAAAGGCAACGAAGAAGGCATCGGCCGCCATGCCTGCCCCGAAAAAGTGGGCGATCACCACATCCCTTAAAAAACCGAGGATCCGACTGAGAAGGGTCCCCATCCCGATAATGGAGGCCGCCTTGGTGATCCTTCCGTGCTCGCTCATGAGGGTATCCTTGGCTCGGGATTTTTCCCGGGTGCGCGCGAATTCCATCCGCGGGGATGGGCTTGACACAACCTATCCTAAAATGTTAGAAAAATCAACGTGTTTTCAATCCGAGCTCAATTAGGAGGAAGAAAGGAGAGGCAGGCTTGGCAACGCATTCTTCAGCCATCAAGAGGGCAAAACAGAATGAGAAGCGGAGGGCCCGAAACGTCCATTTCAAATCGATGGTGAAAAGCGCCATCAAAAAAGTTCGGGAGGCCATCGAAACCAAGAACGTTGAAGAGGCCCAAAAGGCCCTGGCCAAGGCCATCCCTTTGATCCAAAAAGGAACGACCCACGGCGTCTTCCACAAAAACACCTCTGCGAGGAAAATCTCGAGGCTCACGAGGGCTGTCAATCAACTCAAACAACTCAACCCTGCTTCCTAATTTCCTTGGGAGGTGTGGGAGGGGACTCCCCAAACGTCTTCTCCGGACGAGAAAGACAGAGATCGATGACCAGCTTCTCGAGGAGGAGAGATTTCTCACCCTTGCCCCCCTTGATGGCCAGATCGGCCTGATGGCAACGGAGGAGCGCCTCGCGAAGGGAGGCGATCGAGAATCTCCTGCCCTGTTCCAATAGCTTCCGGACCGCCCAAGGTTTGAGGTTGAGGGCCTCTGCGATCGCCTCCGGGCCCTTTTGGTCCATCTCCATCGCCTTGGCCCGGAAAAGGCTCCAGAAGTGCCTAGCCATCCAATCGAGGAGAAGGGGCGCGGGGTCGTCCATCCTCTTCAGGGCAGGCTCCTCTCGGCGAAAGGGGATGGCTTTCATCTCGATCGCCCTGTCGAGAATCGAGAGGGCCCTTGTGATATTCTGCTCGCCGATCGCCTCGGTCAGATCGTAGATCGTGCTGACCCTCACCTCGGCTTTCATCTCCTCTACATCGGCTAATTCCACCTCCCTCTTCTCTCCGACGCTCAAAAAGAGCCGCTCCAGCGCGTTGTCGAGGTCCTGGAGGTGGTCGCCCACGACCTCGATCAGAAATCTCGCCCCCTCTTCGGAAAGGGATTTCCCCTTTTCTCCCATCCTTTTTCTGACCCAGGAGATCAATCCAATCCCCTTCAACCTCGGAAATTCTATCACCTTCCCGTGCCTCTCCAGCTGCTTGAGATAGGGCTTCCACCGCCCGAGGGCTTGACCGCTCATCACGAGTCGGGTGGACGGGGAGGGGTCCTCGATATAGGGGAGGAGGCTCTCGATATCCTCCTGGCCGAGCTCGTCTGCCCTCCGAACTAAAATAAACCGGTGGGAGGAAAACATCGGCAGCGTCCGTGCCGCAAGAAGGATCTCCCGGGCGTGGTCTTCCTCTCCGTTGAAATAATGGAGATTGAATCCCCTCTGCTTCGGCTGAAGGGTTCGCTCGAGCAACCTCCGGCTCTCCTCTTCGATCAGGAAGGTCTCCGGGCCATATAAGAAATAAACGGGATAGAGGTCTGTTTGGGCCGGTGCCTTTTTTGAAGTCATGGGCGATCCATCTCCACGGCGGTGGAGGGGAGATTCGAACCTCGACCATCGGCGGTCTTCGCCTTCTGGCTTCCCTCGTAAAGCTCGTATTCAAGAAGCCGGCATTCGATATTGGAATTATAAAAGAGGACCTTTCGTTTCGGCCTGAGCCCCACCCGCTTGGCCAACTCGAGATTGCCCGTGAAGATATAGCCCCGGTATCCCTGACACCTTTTTTTAAAGAAGTCGCCCAGGCCCTTGTAGATCTCCTTCAAGGTCTCCTTCTCTCCCATCCGTTCGCCATATTCTGGGTTGACCACCACCACACCCTCTCCCTGAGGGATCGGGGTCGCCTCGTACGGGCATATCCCGAATTCGATCCAACGATCCACCCCCGCGGTCTGGGCATTCTTTTGGGCCCCTTGAACGGCCTCCGCACTGATGTCCGTGGCGATGATCTTTCCTTCCATCCAGTCCCTGGCCGTGGCCCTGGCCTTTCGCCGGATCTCCCTCCAAGAAGATTCTTCGAACCCTTTCAGATGCATGAACCCATAGTTGCTCCTCAACAATCCCGGTGGCCGGCCCAGGCCGATGAGGGCCGCTTCGATGGCGAGCGTCCCGCTTCCGCACATGGGATTGACGAAATGGCTCTCCCCTCTCCACCCCGTGGCCAAGACGACCCCTGCGGCCAGGGTCTCTTGCATGGGGGCCTTGAGGGGGATCTTCCGATAGCCCCTTTTCGAAAGGGGTTCGCCCGAGGTGTCGATATAGAGCGAGGCGGCATCGGCCTTCCAGAAGAGGTGGACGACGGTCCGGTTCCTCTCGGATCCCGAATCGGGCCTCTTTCCTCGAACCTCTCGGATCCGATCCACGATCGCATCTTTACATTTCACGTTGGCGAAGCGGGTATCCCGGATGGTGGGGTGGTCCACCGTGGAGGTGACGCAGAGATAGCCCGTTTCGGGGACCACCTCCTCCCATCCCATCTTGGACACCTTCTGGTACAGCTCCTCAGGATCTTTTGCGGTGAACCGTTCCAAGAAGAAGAGGACGCGGTGGCCTGTCCGGATGAAGAGGTTCAACCGCATGGCATCTTCCATCGTGCCCTCGGTTTCGACGCTTGCGGTGCCTTCGGCCAGGATCGGAAATTCGAGCAACCGGAGCTCCTCCTTCAAAAAGGGGACGATGCCTTTGGCACAGGTGATGACGATTCGGCTCTTCTTCTCCCAGGGACGCATAGCCTTCCTCGAGCGACGGCGTGGGAAAGTTTTCGATTTTTGCATTCTACCCGCCAAACGGCTAAAATTCAATAGGGACGGTCGACCCAACATGGAACGATGGCAAAAACTCTATGAAGAGAGCCTCACCTCCCTTGAGGAGCTCGCCCAGGACCATCCCATCGATATCGAATCGCTCCGCCCGGTCATTCAGCGTTATCCTTTTCGAACCACCCGCTCGTTTTTGAACCTGATCCGGGAAAAAGGCGATCCGATTTGGCGGCAGATCATCCCCGATACACGGGAGCTTGAGGACGAGGGGCTCTCTCCCGACCCCCTGAACGAGGGCCACCTCACCCTTTCCCCTGGCCTGATCCACCGTTATCCTGACCGTGTGCTCCTTCTGGTCTCCTCCACCTGCCCGACCCTCTGCCGATTCTGCACGAGGAAGAACCGGATGGGAACGACCGGGACCTGTCGAAAGGCCTTAGGACCGATGCTCGAATACCTTGGGGGGAGGCCCGCCATACGGGAGGTCATCCTTTCGGGAGGGGATCCCCTGCTTCTGACGGACGATGAATTGGAAGAGATCCTCTCCCGCCTCCGGAAAATCCCCCATCTTCAGGTCATCCGGATCCACTCCCGCGCACCTGTCACCCTCCCGGAACGAATCACTTCAAGGCTCTGCAGGATGTTGAAATCCTTCCATCCACTCTATCTCAACACCCAATTCAACCACCCGATAGAAATCACGCCGAGCTCAGCCGATGCCTGCAGGCGGCTCGCCGATGCCGGAATCCCGCTCGGCAATCAGACCGTTCTCCTCAGGGGGGTCAACGACGACCCAGAGGTGATGAAACAATTGATGCGAAACCTTCTGACGATCCGGGTCCGGCCATACTACCTTCATCAAATGGACCTGGTGAAGGGAACCGGCCATTTCCGAACCTCCCTCCGGAAGGGGCTGGAGATCATGGCCCATCTGAGAGGCAATATTTCTGGAATGGCGACTCCCACCTATGTCATCGACCTTCCCGGCGGGAAGGGCAAGGTCCCTCTCCAGCCAGACCCCATCAGGAGAGAGGGCCATCGGTGCTTCTTGAAAAGCTACCTCGGTGAGCCTGTCGAGTACCCGGAGGTTGAGGAATAAAAAGAAGCGGAAGGAGAAGATTCAAAGGTCTTCGGGGGTGAAGGCGACCACCTCGTCGATCGTCGTTGCGTCTAAAAGAACCATGACCAGCCGATCCACCCCCAGGGCGATCCCAGCAGAAGGAGGCATGGCTTCGAGCTCCTCCAAGAACTTCTCGGGCATCGGGTAAACCTCCTTTCCCGCAAGGAGGCGGGCCTCTCTTTCGGACTGAAAGACCCTTCGTTGCTCTTCCGGATCGTTCAATTCGGTAAAGGCGTTGGCGATCTCCAGACCTCCGAGGTAGAGTTCGAATCGTTCGGCGACGGAAGGGTCTTCGGGCTTGAGACGGGAGAGGGAGCGCCTTTCTGAGGGATAGTCGTAGAGAAAGGTCGGTTTTCCGATCCCGAGCCGCGGCTCGATCCTTTCGACCATCACCTCGTCGAAACGGCCCTGTCGGAGCGCCTCTTCTACGGTCATCTCCCCATAAAGGCGAAAGGCCTCTTTGACCGTGACCCTCTCCCAAGGGGAGGCGAGATCGATCCTTCGGCCTCGAAACGTCAGGAGATTTCCCAGCTCGAGGCCAGCGGCCAGGGACCGAAGGAAGGTCTCACACTCCTCCATCAGATCCTTATAACCAGCACCCACCCGATACCATTCGAGGAGGGTGAATTCGGGGTGGTGGAGCCGCCCCCTCTCTCCTCTCCTCCAGCATCGGCAGATCTGGAAGATTTTCTCGTAGCCTGCGGCGAGCATTCGCTTCATGCAGAGCTCTGGGGAAGGGTGAAGGAACCAATCTTCGGAAGGGATGGGATCGATATGGGATTCAGGGGCGACGGTGGGAAGGCGGTAGGGGGTCTCGACCTCGAGATACCCCCGATCTTGGAAAAATCTCCGGGTCTCTTGAAGGATTCTGGCCCGTCGCTGCAGAACGCCCTTTCGGCTCGCCAGAGCCCAGTGGATCCTCTGAACCACCCTACTCTTTCACCCGGGTCGAATACTCACCGGTCCGGGTGTCCACGGTGATCAACTCTCCCTCCTGCACGAAGGGAGGGATGCGGATTTCGTATCCGGTCTCGAGCGTGGCGGGCTTATAATCCGTTTTGGACGTATCGCCCTTGACCCACATTTCAGTCTTGATCACCCGGAGGTTGACGAAATTGGGAAGCTCCACGCCGATGGCCTTCTCCCTGAATAAGAGGACTTTCACGTTCAGATTCTCGACCAGAAAATGCCTCGCCTCTCCCAGGGCCTCTTCGTTGATGACGATTTGCTCGAAGGTTTCGTTGTCCATGAAGTAGTACTGGTTCCCCTCTCGGTAGAGATACTGCATCGGTCTCTCTTCCAGCGAGGCGGGTTCGAAGGTGTCCCCTTCGCGATAGGTCCGATCGATCGTCAGGCCGGTGATCATGTTCTTCAACTTGGTTCGGTAAAGGGCCTGACCCTTCCCAGGCTTTGAGAACTCAAAGGCCGTCACCACATAGGGTTCGTTATCGATCGTAATCTTCAACCCCTTTCTCAAATCGGATGCGGAATACATAAAACGCTCCCCTTCTACCTTTTTTCCTTCAATGGAGGCTGGCCTGGGAGAATCCGACCGTCCTTTTCAAAGGCCGACCCTCGCCTATGGGGAAGACCCGCAGAGGGTCAAAAATGGGAAAAGAAACGGTGGCGGACCCGTCCGGCCATCCACCTGGCCAGCGACTGAATCGCGGCGGCTTTGTTCGACTCGGTCAGAAGCACATTGGCCGAGGCCCGATAAAACCGGCTGTCGGAGAGATCCTTCTCCACCCAGAGGACCTCCCCATTCTTCATCCTCAACGTCAGATCGAGGACGACGGTCACTTGATATTCCTGGGCCACCCCGGAGCGATCGTAGGAGGACGAAGAGATTTGAAAGGCCTTGATGACCCCCTCCAGGATGGAATCCGCCTCTTCTCGGGCCGTCACCCTCATCCTCCGATCCTGGATAAATTCTCTCAGGAAGCCCTGGGTGAAGGGAACCTCGATCCCCGGCTCGAAGGTCTTATTCGCAAAGAGGGGGATGGCCAGAGAACGGATCTCCGGTGGGAGATGAGTCTCTTTGCCCACCAGGTGATAGCCGCAGCCCATCAAGAGCCACATCGCAACCAACGGAATGAAGGGTTTTGGCCAAGATCTCATGGGTCCTTGGGACGGATTCCGAAGAGGCTCGCCTCAGGGGTTAGCAGACAATATTGACCAATTTTTTGGGGACGAGGATCACCCGCCGGATCTCCCTCCCTTCGACCAGCTTCCGAATCCTTTCGCTCCTCAGGGCCCATTGCTTGACCTCCTCTTCTCCAAAGGAGGCGGGCACGGTGATGCGATCTCTCAACTTTCCATTGACCTGGACGACGATCAACACCTCGTCCTCTTTGACCGCTTCGGGATCGTAATCCGGCCAGGGTTGAAGAATCACCGACGCCTCGTTTCCGAGCTCCCTCCAGAGCTCCTCACAGAGGTGCGGGACGAAGGGCGACAGAAGCAGGACCGTCGTCTCGAGGGCCTCTCGCATCAAGCTTTTCGAGAGGTCGTCCTCCTGTCCCTTCACCTCCGAGCTATAGATTTCGTTGATCATTTCCATGATGGCGCTGAGGGCGGTGTTGAAATGGAACCTCTCGATATCCTCCGTCACCTTTTTGATCGTCTTGTGGACCTTCTGCCGGAAGATCTTTCTCTCACCCTCCAGGGGGATCCCGAAAGGAGGAGGGGAGACCTCCTTGAGCCTGGGCAGTTGATCGAAAAAGAGTCTCCAAACCCGGTTTAGGAACCGATAAGCTCCCTCCACCCCCTGATCGCTCCAGTCCAGATCTTTTTCCGGAGGAGCCGCGAAGAGGCAGAAGATCCTCGCCGTATCGGCCCCATATTTTTCCACGAGGTATTCTGGATCGACGACGTTCTTCTTCGACTTCGACATCTTCTCCAGTCTTCCGGCCGGAATCGACACACCACACTTTCGACACCTGAACTCCCCTTCCCCCCTCTCCACTTCCTCCGGGAAGAGATACCCATCCCTCGGGCATTCGAAGACCTCTTTGCAGACCATGCCTTGGGTGAGGAGATGGGTGAAGGGCTCTTCGACCCCGAGATACCCCATCTCCTTCAACACCCGGGTGAAGAACCGGGAATAGAGGAGATGGAGAATGGCATGTTCGATCCCGCCGATATATTGATCGACCGGCATCCAGTAATCGACCCTCTGCCGATCCAAGGGCCCTTCGTGATAATCCGGAGAGGCGAATCGGTCGAAATACCACGACGACTCGACAAAGGTGTCCATCGTATCGGTCTCTCGACGGGCAGGACCCCCACACTTGGGGCAAAGGGTCTCGACAAATGCTTTCACCTTCGAAAGGGGGGATTCTCCCATGCCCGTCACTTCCACATCGGCGGGAAGGACCACCGGGAGGTCTTTCTCGGGGACGGGGACCGTTCCACAGGCCTCGCAATAGATGATGGGGATGGGGGCTCCCCAGTAGCGTTGTCTCGAAATCCCCCAATCCCTCAACCGGTAGCTGACCTTTGGCCCGCCCAATCCCTTCTGTTCAAGGTAGGCCGCGATCGCCTCCCTTGCCTTCTGGCTCTCCATGCCATCGAACGGTCCTGAGTTGACCAAAACGCCTTCCCCTTCGTAGGCCTCGGTCATCGTCTCTGGATCGAGGACCCGGTCCTTGGGTTGGATCACCACGATGAGGGGAAGTCGATATTTTTTGGCGAATTCAAAGTCCCTTTGATCATGCGTCGGGACCGCCATCACGGC
The DNA here is from genome assembly GCA_026415035.1 of Thermodesulfobacteriota bacterium. Taxonomy (NCBI): domain Bacteria; kingdom Pseudomonadati; phylum Thermodesulfobacteriota; species Thermodesulfobacteriota bacterium. The sequence continues at coordinate 27,447 of JAOAHX010000032.1, forward strand.
CCCTGTCCCGTATTCCATGAGGACGAAGTTGGCCACGAAGATGGGCATTCTCGCCCCGGTCATCGGATTGAGGCAATAGGCCCCGGTGAAGACCCCCTCCTTCTCCGTGGTCGGGGCAGTTCGTTTCTTCCAGTCTTGCCGCTTCATCTTCTCGATGAACTCCCTTACGGCCTTCTCTTGGGTCGTTCCGCTGGAAAGGGTGAGGGCGAAGGGATGTTCCGGGGCGAGGCTCATGAAGGTTGCGCCGAAGACCGTATCCTGTCGGGTGGTAAAAACCTTGATCGATTCCCTTGAATTTTCGATGGGGAAGTGGATCTCCGCCCCGACCGACTTTCCGATCCAGTTCTTCTGCATGGTCAGGACCCGCTCGGGCCATCCGGGGAGCTTATCGCACCATTCCAAGAGCTCCTCCGCATAATCGGTAATTTTAAAGAACCACTGCTCCAGTTCCTTCTGCGTGACCCCGGGATCGTCGGCATGTCCCCGCCAGCAGGTGCCGTCTCCCATCACCTGTTCGTTGGCCAGGACGGTCTTGCAGATCTCGCACCAGTTGACGGTGGAGCGTTTCTTGTAGGCCAACCCCTTCTCGAACATCTTCAAGAAAAAGAGCTGTTCCCATCGATAGTAAGAGGGGTCGCAGGTGGCAAACTCCCGGTCCCAATCGTAACTGAAACCCATCCGTTTCAGCTGCTGCTTCATATAGGCGATATTCTCGTACGTCCATTTGGCCGGGTGGACCCCATGCTCGATGGCCGCGTTCTCGGCGGGCATCCCGAAGGCATCCCATCCCATGGGATGGAGGACGTTAAACCCTTTCATTCTCTTGTAGCGGGCCACCACATCGCCGATGGAATAATTTCGGACATGGCCCATGTGGATCTTACCCGAGGGGTAGGGAAACATCTCGAGAAGATAATATTTGGGCCTCTTCGGGTCCTCGGTCACTTTGAACAGCTTCTCCGCTTCCCAGATCCTCTGCCATTTCTCTTCGATAGCTTTGGGGTTATATTTTGGATACATGTCTTTCCTCACCGAACGGATCTCACCCTCGCATCATTTTCCGAATCCGAAGCCTCAGGGCATTGAGTTTGATAAATCCCTCCGCATCCTTCTGGTTGTAGACGGTATCCTTTTCAAAGGTCGCGAAGGCCCCGTGGTAGAGCGACCTCTCCGATTTCCGGCCGAGGACCGTGCAGTTCCCCTTGTAAAGTTTCAACCGCACCGTTCCAGTCACGTCCTTCTGGGTCTCGTCGATGACCCTTTTCAACACCTCCATCTCTGGCGAAAACCAGTATCCATAATAGATGAGCTCTGAGATCTTCGGGATCAGGCTGTCCCGGAAGTGCATCACCTCCCGGTCCATCGTGATCGATTCGATCGCCCGATGGGCCACGTGAAGGATCGTCCCCCCAGGCGTTTCATAGACCCCTCTCGACTTCATCCCGACATACCGGTTCTCGACCATATCGACCCGGCCGATCCCATTTTGGCCTCCCAGTTCATTGAGCCTGGCCAGGAGGGCCGCCGGGGAAAGCGGCTCTCCATCGACCCGAACCGGAACGCCGTCCTCGAAATCGATCTCGACGATCGTGGGCCGATCCGGTGCCTTTTCGGGCGAAACCGAGAGGAGAAACATCTCCTCCGGCGGCGGGGCCCAGGGGTCCTCGAGAATCCCTCCCTCGAAACTGATATGCAGAAGGTTTCGATCAGTGGAGTAGGGCTTCTCCTTGGTCACGGGAACGGGGATGCCGTTCTCCTTGGCGTAGGCGATCAACTCCTCTCTCGAGGCGAAGCGCCATTCCCTCCATGGGGAAATGACTCGGATATAGGGGTTGAGGGAATAGTAGGTCAACTCGAATCGAACCTGGTCATTCCCCTTTCCGGTGGCGCCATGGGCCACCGCGTCCGCCCCCTCGAGTTGGGCGATCTCGACCTGCCGCTTGGCGATGAGGGGCCTTGCGATCGAGGTCCCCATCAGATAGGTCCCCTCGTAGATGGCATTGGCCTTCAAGGCCGTGAAGACGAAATCCCTCACGAACTCCTCTCGAAGGTCTTCGATATAGACCTTGCTTGCACCGGTGGCGATGGCCTTCTCCTCAAGGTAATCCAGCTCTTCGGCCTGTCCGATATCGGCTGTGAAGGTGATGACTTCACAGCCATACTCTTGTTTGAGCCACTTGAGGATGATCGAGGTGTCGAGCCCTCCCGAATAGGCCAACACCACCTTCCTGACCTCACCTTTCATCGTCCTCCTCCTCTGGTCTGATTATGATTTTTTAAGAACCTTTGCGGGCGGCGTTCCTGTCTCCGA
>JAOAHX010000033.1 GCA_026415035.1 Thermodesulfobacteriota bacterium
GATAAAGCATATTGTAACCATTTTGCTTCGAGACCTGAACAAGTATTGATCAAAAATCACCTATCAAGGGATATCAGATAAAATCAAGGTGGACTTTTTCAGAGCTCTCTCAAAAAAGGCACGCATTAAAGTCATTTCGAGTGGATCGAGGAATATTTCTCTTTATAATGAATCTCCCCTACCCCCTCTTTTTCAAAGAAGGGTATTTTAAAGTATCTGAGAGATGCTTGACATTCATTAAAAAAAGGGGGACTTCAAAATTCTATGAATGAAAGTTTAAAAGATATCTTCGATGATTTAAAGTTTCATTTTGATTATCTTAATGATACAATAATAGGGTCAGGTCCGGTAGTGTCAAGATTTTTGTGTCAGCAGAAGAAATGGGGTAGCAGTTCGTTGTTTAAGGTTCTCATAGGTAAAGACAGAAAACAGAATTCGTTCCATACTGGTTCGGTCACTGAAAGTCCCCATGGGTCGGGTTCTTCTGCGTACCTCCACGAATCGCCGTTCAATGGCATTGGTCGTACGAAGGACTGAGGAGGCCAAGGTGGTTTTGATCTGTAGAAAACTGAGCAACTCCGGTAGATCTTTTTGGAGGCAATGAACCGCTTTAGGATAAACCCCTTTCCAGCGGGCGACAAAGTGTTGAGCTGCTTTTTGCGCTTCTCGAAGGTTACGAGCATGGCTGATGCGATGAAGAGAGCGTTTGACTTTCTGCTGATCCGCTCGTTTCACATAATTGAGAACATTACGGATTTTGTGAGTCCAACACCGCTGAACCGGCACCTCCCCATAGACCAAAGGCAAGGCGGCCAGCAATCCTTTGCCTCCATCCACGACGATGAGCTTAAGGCCCTCCCCCTTAAGCCCCCTCTCATAAAGGTGATTCAAAAACCCTTCCCAGGCCGATTGCGATTCCCCTGAAACCTGACGAAAGTCGATGATCTCCTTCTTTCCATCGGCTTTGATCCCCAGGGCGACCAGCATCGTTCGTCTCTGGGCACCGATGCCCGTTTTACGTTTCATGACAATCCCATCCAAGACAAGGACTTCATAGGAGTCCACCAGAGGCCGTTGGTGATAAGCCCCAACCGCCTGATCCAGTTGCTTTGCAATTTCGCTCACCGTGGAGGGACTGACCGGTTCGCCCAGAATCGGCAAAAGTGCCGGCCCCACCTTCCTGGTCGACAGACCCAGCAAAAAACTCAACAGAATCATCCGCTCCACAGGGAAACTCCGACGGGCAAAGCCTTTGAGAAGTCCATGGGCACTAAAGGTGCGAGTTCGGGGAATCCGAAGTTCAAGATCCCCGACTTCGGTTAACAGATGGGAAGGGAAAGAACCATTCTTACGGTCCGGAAGCCCTGAAGCTCTCATCTGGTCCAGGTAGACATCGATGGCATTGCGCATCCGACTCTCCAACACCTCCTTGATGGCCTGACGGGCGGCCAGACGACACTCCTCCTGCCAGGTATCAATCGCCATATGCTTGATCTCTTCAAACGCTTGGTGTATGTTGGTAATCGCTGCCGGTAGCATGGGGTACCTCCTTGAGGTTGTTGGGTTGAAATAACTGAAAGGGTACCCCATTTCTTTTCCCTGAAACAAGTCGTGAGGGATCATCGGCGGAAACATTTCAGTGACTGCAGGGCCAAACGCCTTTAAAGTCTTAAAACCAACCTCACCATTTGCCCTACAACCCACTTTCTCCCCCTTATCCATACCTCGATATCCCCCCTGACACACAGATTGTACACCACCCCCTTGAATGAGCCCATTGATTGTCAAGCCCGAATCTGGTATCTTAAAGACTAGGCGTAGGTCTATCGTGATCTCGCTCAACGGATTCCTCCTTTCTTAGGGCATTGCTCACCCTTTATTCAGGCGGAATCCGTTTCTTGTTTCAAGAGAAAAAATCATTCACCCATGACTTCACGTAACTTTTGAACAATGCCAAAAGTTCATTGGTTTCCAAGGATCAGTGTCTTTTGACCTGGGGAAGCTTTGTGGAGCTCAATTCGGTAAGGGGAGAGATGAATCGGCGGGGATTTACGGGAGCATAGGATTTTTAGGTACGATCAAGCAGAGGTATGAGACGGGGGAGATGATTCGGCCCAAAGGTAGGCCCAAGAAAACCCAAAAATGAAATCCCCCCTTTTTGGGAGAATTCGCGACCTTCGTGGCAAGCCATCGGGGCCTGAATCATGTTATAATTCATCCAGAATTGAAGACGGCCTATTATGAATCTCAAAGAGCATCTTTTTGACCTTCTCATCCACGACCTCCGGGGTCCCCTTTCGATCGCATCCACCTGCGCTCACAACTTGCTCCACAAGTCGGAACGCTACGGCCCCCTCACGAATCAGCAGAAGAGGACCTTAGGGGTGGTCTTGAGGAACATCCGGAAGTCCCAGGCCCTCGTCCAACAGATGGTCCAACTCCTGCTATCCGAAGAGAAGCTCTTTCACCACAGGCCCTTTTTCATTCACGAGGCCCTGAAGGATTCGCTGGCCGAGGCCCTGGAGACTTTGCTCCCTGAAGAGGCCTTCTCGGAGATCCAGGAGGACCAAGAGTTCTTCCGGATGTTGCAGGAGCACGGGATCCAAATCGCCTTGACCGGAAAGTATTGCACGGCTCCCTTCTGCCACGACCCGGACAAGGTCCGTCAGATTCTGATCAACCTGATCAGCAACGCCCTCAAATATAGGCGGAGCCGGATGAATGTGTCGATCAGTGGAGAGGACGACCTGATCGTCTCCGTCGAAGATGACGGTCCGGGGATCCCATGCGGAAAAGAGGAGGCGATCTTCGAGCGTTTCTCCAAGATAGGAGGGGGGGAAAAGCCCGAAATCCCCGGCCTCGGTCTTGGGCTGATTGGCGTCAAGGTCCTGGTGGAGGCCATGGGAGGAGAGATCCGCTTCGTCAGCCTCAAAGATAAGGGCACATGTTTCACTGTCCGAATTCCCTGTATTGCGTTGGGACGAGGGGGAGAAGAGGGAAGGAAAGATTAGGGCGGGCTTCCTCCCCCGCTTACTCCAGCAGAAACCCTCGAGGTTTTTGAGGTCGGGGCTTTTTCTCTCCCTTCTCACCCTCCTCGATTTTGAACCCCGATTCCTCGAGGATAAATCTGTCGTCTCCAGGATCGGCTTTGAACTCCAACTTCAGCTTCCTTGCCTCCTGAACGTAAGATCCCTCCTTGAGGCGGATCTCGCCGTCGGGCACGACCACGATGGCCGACTCCCCGAAGACCGGACATCGCTGTTCGCAGAACCCGCAGCCGTTGCATTTCGAGGCGATCACAAAGGGCCGACGATATCCCTCCACCGGCCGGAAGACGATCGCATTGTAGGGGCAGATCTCATCACAGATGAGGCAGATCTTGTTTTGAGCCCAGACCAGACATTTCTCCTTGAGGAGGATGGCCGTCCCAACCTTGGCATGGTTCTTCTCCTCGAGGGAGAGGGAGCGGATCGCCTGGGTGGGGCAGACCTTTCCGCAGACGTTGCAATTCTGATCGCAGGGGGCAAGCCGAAGGTCCATCCTGGGCGTCCAGAGGCCCGAGAGCCCTGATTCCCAGAAGCAGGGCTGAAGTGTGTTGGTCAGACAGGATTTCATGCACTCCCCGCAGCGGATACAGGTGCGGAGAAATTGGGGCTCGGGGAGCGACCCTGGAGGCCTAATGATCTGGAGCTTTCCCTGCCTTCGGGAAAAGGGCGTCTGCAGGACCAGAAACCCGGCGGTCAGGCCACCGGCGATGGAATAGACGAACCCCCTCCGGGTTAGATCGATCTTCGAATATTCCCCTCCGACGGAAAGGGAGAGAGGGAAGGTGACGGCATCCTGGGGACAGACCTCTTTGCAGGTCTTGCATTGGATGCACTCGGGAAGGAGCGTCTTTTGGGGATCCCCCGGGATGGCTCCCATGGGGCAGGCCTTCTGGCATTTAAGGCATTCGTTGCAGGCCTCGGACACCTTTCGCTTGAAGAGGCCGATGGGAGAGATCAGGCTTAGGAGGGCGCCGAGGGGGCAGAGGTAGCGGCACCAGAACCTTGGGGCCAGAAGGCCGAGGCCGACGATCCCTCCGAAGATGAGGAGGGTGAGGCCGGACATATAGAAAACCGGCTGAAAGTAGTAGAGGTGGGAGAGGGAGATCCACCCGAGGGTTTTGAAGAGGGGCCGCAAAAGATCGAGGAGGAGATTGATCAGGTTGACCGCAAGAGGGTAGAGAAAGAAGGTGTAGAAGCGGGTCAGGAGGGCAATGGGGTCCATCAGGAAGACGAGGGATAGGCCGGCAATGGCCGCCGTGACGAAGAAGATGAGGAGGACGTATTTGATCCTCCGGAGGGTCCTTTCCGTTTTAAGACCTCCTCTCTTCTTGCTTCGAAAGAGAAGGCGGTCAAGAAAGTCGATGGAAGCGCCGGTGGGGCAGACATAGGCGCAGAAGAACCTTCCGAAGAGGAGGGTGGCCCCTATGGTGATCAGGCCCCATAGGCTTCGGCCGATGATCTCTCTTGCGGCCAGGATGGCGTTAAGGCCCAGAAGAGGGGAGAGGCGGAGATAGAGATCGGCCGGAAACCAGTCCGGGAGCTTATAGGTGGCCAGAAAGATGAGGAGCGAAAAGAGAAGAAGAGAGAGGGCTTGAAGGATCGTTCTCATGCCGTCCCTTTATAGATCCTGAGCTGGTCGGGATCGATCCTTCCAAGGCCTCTCTGATGGGCGGCAAGGAGGTGCTCCACCTGCCTTCCCTTGAAATGCTGGCCATACCATGGAGCGACGGTGACGCCATAGGAGTCCACGGCGACAGGGTCAGTTCCGGCGACGATGAGGTTCAATCTTTTGACCTCCCCCGGGCCACCCGGGCCGCCCGTAAGGAGGGCCCTCGACGCATCGAGGATCGTCAGCTGGGGTCTTAGGACCGAGGCGAGGTCGGCCAGCGCCTGGTTGATGTTGAGCCTCGAATGGAAGCTTTCGCGATCCCAGATGAGGCCCATCAACCCTTTGATCCCGAGGCTTACGCCTGTGGCGGAGTGGGATTTGGCCACCGGCAGGTTGATGAGGAGGTCGCTTTCGAGGACCTCCTGGATGACCTCCACCCGTTCGAGGGCCTTTCCCTGAGGGACCCTGACCTCCCTGAAGAACTTCCTCTCCTGGAAGGCGAGGACATGGGTCCTTGGCAGATTCTTGCAGGCCTCGCGAATGCCGGTTCGGTCGAGGCAGAGCTCCGGGCGGTGTAGGGTGTGATCGAGGACGACCACCTTGTCTGCCCCTGCCTGGATACAGGCCTCGGCCACGGTCGCTACGACCAGGGGATGGGTCGTGGCTCCGAAGTCCGGCGTTCGTGCAAAGGACATGTTGGGCTTGAGCACGACCTTTGCCCCTTTCTTAACGAAGCGCGAGATCCCTCCCAGCGCCTCGATGGCCTTTCGGGTAGCGGCGACAGGCTCCCCTGAGATGACGGCCAGGTCGAATTCTTCCTTTGCCTGTAAAGCGGAAGGCCTCCATCGACACCAAACCAACCCGATCGCCGCTGTTTTGAGAAAGCCGCGACGGGATGTCCTCTTATGCTGAAACTCCATATCCTTCTCCTTCCTCCCCCCTCGTCCAAACCGATTTTAAACGAAAGCGTCACGCAACCTTACGACCTCTCGGATCTTCTTTGAAACATTGAAATTCGAGGCGCATCTCACCTGGCAGACGGAGCAATCCTCGCACACCTTATCGGGAAGGTCGAGCGAGGCGACCACCTCCCGCGCACGTTCGACATTTCGGTAATCGTAGGTGTACATATAGGCCCGCATCAGATCAGGGATGGGAAGGTGCTCCGGACAGGTTCCCGAGCATCTCCTGCAACCTTGGCAGTAGTGGCTCGGCAGCGCGGCCTCCTTCTGGAGCGCCCTTTTCTCCTCCTCGGTGAGCCGCAGGTCCTCCATCACGGCCAGGTCGACCTCCAGCTCCTCGAAGGTGGTAAATCCCGGGATGACCGTATGGACGTTCGGGTCCTGAAGGACCCACTTGAGCGAGGCAGCCGGATTCTTCGCCGAGGGAAGCAACCTGAAACCGCCACGGATGGCCTTCATGGTGACGATGCCGAGGCCTGCCTCGGCCGCCTTGGCGATGGCCAGTCGTACCTCTTTATAGTGCCTCTGGTGATAATTATAGGCGGTCTGGATGACCTCGTAGCATTTAGACTCAACCGCGGCCTGCATCACCTCGGGTTCGTTGCTATGGGTCGAGATCCCTGCAAAGCGGATCTTTCCGTCCTTTTTTGCCTTTTCAAGACCGTTCAGAACGGGCTCATAGATGACCGACTCTCTCCTCGAAACGTTATGGTGGTAGAGGATCTCGACATGGTCCACGCCCAAACGCTTGAGGCTCAGATCGAGCTTTCGAAGGAATTCTTTCGTCGTCGCCCCCTCGGTATAGAGACCGGTGGACCGGTCCTGGGGAAGGGATACCTTGGTGGCGATCACAAAGGAATCCCTCGGCCGATCCTTGATGACCTGTCCGATAGTCTCCTCGTTTCGACCTCCCATATAACCGTGGGCCGTATCGAGCATCACCATCCCGGAGTCGAGGGCAGCCCGGATCAACTGGGGATTGTCGGAATTCATCACTCCCATATTGATGACCGGAAGCTTCAGCCCGGTCTTTCCTAAGGTCCGATAGACAATCTTCCTCTCCTTCCCTTTCGACTCGACCAGCTTCACCTCCTGTTTCAATTCGAAAGGAGGAAGAAAGAGGAGGCCTCCAAACCCGGCAAGCGTGGACCTCATGAACTCTCTTCTACCCATCTGCCTTTTTAACATTGAGCCTCTCCTTTCTCTCCCGTTGAGATTCGGATCTCATTTACAACAGGAGGGGGAAACCTTTTTCAGTCCCTCTTCAAGCGCCCGGAGGTGTTTCGACCGAAGAGAAGGCTCCTTCAGGTTCAATCCTCCCCAGAGGTACCTTCCTTTCCAGAGAAATTCGATCTCTCCATGGTGAGGGTCCTTCACTGTAAAACGGCCCTGAGGCGGGTCGTTTTTGGGATGAGGGATCACCTGAAGGTACGCTTTCGTCATCTCGTTGCATCCCCTTTCGTCCTGGCAATCCATGACGAAGAGTCGGAAGGGTTGGCCCTGAGATCGATATTCTGCGGAGAAGGCTTTTTGGAAGAAGGGGTATCCGAGAAAGTTCTTGGGAAAGAACTTCTCCGAATATCTCTCTTTCCCCTCGCCGGGGAATACGGACAGGATGGGAGGAAAGGACCCCTTGGGACCTAAAAGGCTGGCCATCTTTTTCGCAAAGGTGATCAGAACCTCCCGATCCTCCCCTCCCGTGTTGATCGAGCTGAGCTTCACATAGTAAGGGCCCTGGAGAAAATTGAGGAACCCTCTCTCGTAATAGGCCTCCAGTCCGATCTGAAGGTATTCTGCCTTTGGAAGTCGCTCCTGGCTGTAGATCCCGAAGGCGTAAAGGGGCGACTTGTGGCGATAGAGATCGATGACGACCCGGGCCTTCCGGTCGTTTTCGTATTCCGCCACCTTCAATTCTTCGAATTCATACGTCAGGTAGAGGTCCGCGGCCCCGTCGATATATTCGTAAAGCCTCGCGGGCTCGAAGATCTGGACCTGACCCGACCTCTTCCATCCCGCCATTTCAGGAAAGAGGATCTCCTTCGCCTCCGCCCATGCCCCTCCCAAGAGGGTCGCCATCCCCAGCAGGATCAAGGCTGCCTTCATCCCTTCCCTCCTTTCCGGCCATTGACACTCTACGTTTTTATATAACATATACCATGAGACCCGTGACACAAATTTTTCTTGCCCCGGTCTGGAGAGGGAGATGAAAGCCTTTCGATATTCGAACATCGAGCGAGAGATGGAAGTCTATGGTTACGATTCCTACGTGAAGAGCCACTGCCGGATGTGCCACGGCGGTTGCGGGGTCATCGTCTATTTAAAGGGTGGAAAGGTGGCCAAGATCGCCGGCGACCCCGACTGTCCCATCGGCCACGGGACCCTCTGCGCCAAGGGCCTGGCCTCGGCCCAACTGGCCTACCATCCTGACAGGCTCACCTTTCCCGTCAAACGGGTCGGCCCCAAAGGCAGTGGTCAATGGGAGAGGATTTCATGGGACGAGGCGCTCGATACGATCGCCGAGAGGATTTTAGAGTACAAAGAGAAGTTCGGCCCGGAATCGATCGTCTTCGGTTACGGGACGGGCAGGGAGAACGAGGCCGTGATCTATCGGATCGCCAATCTCCTCGGCACGCCGAATGTTTTGACCGCAGGCCATTTCTGCTACGGTCCCAGAATCTGCACCAGCATCATCACCTGCGGAACCAACCCCATCGTGGATTATGAGAACTTTCCGAAGTGCATCCTGATGTGGGGCAACAACGTGACGATCAGCAATCCCGACGAATACAAGGGCGAACCCTTCTCCGTCGCCCTCGATCACGGGGCCAGGCTCATCGTGGTCGACCCGAGGTTGACCCGACCGGCGGCAAGGGCCGACCTCTGGCTCCAGCTCAGACCCGGCACCGATGGCGCCCTCGCCTTCGGCATGCTCTACGTCATCATCGAGGAGGGGCTCTACGACAGAGAGTTCGTCGAGAAGTATACCCATGGCTGGGAGCCCTTCGTCCGGCGGGTGAAGGAGTATCCCCTGGAGAGGGTGGAGGAGATCACCTGGGTTCCGAAGGAGAAGATCCGGCGGGCGGCCCGGCTCTTCGCCACGACCAAGCCCGCAGCGATCCAATGGGGGGTCGCCATCGAGCAGCAGATCAACTGTGCGGACAACGATCGGCTGCTCTTGGCCTTGATGGGGATCACCGGAAACATCGACGTCCCAGGGGGGCAGGTCCTTCGCCGTCCTCCCGATGTGGTCAACGTCGGACAGTTCGGTGCCCACGGAATGCTTCCGAGGGAACAGTTCGCCAAGAGATTGGGCGGAGACCGCTTCCGGCTCGCCTCGAGATTTGCCATCCTCCATCCGAAATGCGTCTGGGATGCGATCCTCGAAGGGAGGCCCTACCCGGTCAAGATGCTCTTCCTCATCAGCACAAACCCCGTTTCAACCCGGGCCAATGCGAGGGAGGTCTACCGTGCCCTCGAGAAGGTCGAGTTCATGGCCGTCTCGGACTTCTTCCTCACCCCTACGGCAGAGCTTGCGGACATCGTCCTTCCTTCTGCTACATGGCTCGAGATGGACTATATCGGTGACTACTGGAAACGGCATGGTTATATCCTCCCTCGCCGCAAGGTCATCCAGGTGGGCGAATGCCGATCCGATCACGAGATGCTCAACGACCTGGCCCACCGGATCGGACAAGGAGAATACTGGTGGGAGACCTTCGAGCAGGCCCTCGACTACATCCTCCATCCCTTGAACCTCACCTGGCAGGAGTTCAAGAAGATGGATTATATCCGGGGTGAGGTGAAATACTACAAGTATAAGGAGAGAGGGTTTTCGACCCCGACCCGAAAGTTCGAGCTCTACTCCACCGTCCTCGAAAAGATGGGTTACGATCCCCTCCCCCAATACCGGGAACCTCCGGAGAGCCCCCTGAGCGCCCCCGAGCTCTATCGACAATATCCCTACATCCTGATCACCGGAGCCCGGATGCCGGGGTTCTTCCACACGGAGAACCGGCAGATCCGGAGGCTCCGGGATCTCCACAGAGATCCCGTCCTCGAGATCCATCCAGAGACAGCGGCCAAGGAGGGCATCCGGGAAGGGGAGTGGGTGGTCATCGAATCGCCCAGGGGGAAAGCGAGGCATCGGGCCCAGTTCAATCTCGGCCTTGACCCGCGAGTGGTGGCCGCTCAGCATGCCTGGTGGTTCCCTGAGAGAAGAGATCCGGGACATGGCTGGGAGGAGTCGAACATCAACCTCCTCACGGACAACAGCCTGGAGACCTCCGACCCGGCCATGGGCGCAACGAATGTGAGGACCCTCCTCTGCAGGATCTATCCCGAGAGAAAGGAAGGAGCCCGCGGTGAATCGTTATAGTCTCGTCATCGAAGAGTTCGCCTGCTGGGGGTGCAGGACCTGCGAGGTGGCCTGTCAGCAGGAGTTCAATCCGGTCGAGGTTCCGGACGGGATCAAATATCTCTCCGTCTGGCCGGATGGCCCCAAATTGGTAGACGGGAGGCTCGAGTTCGTCTACCGGGTGAGGGTGTGCAGACACTGCGACGATCCCCCTTGTGCGGAGGCCTGCCCTGAAGGGGCGATCTCGAAGAGGGAGGACGGGATCGTCCTCCTGGACGAGAAGCGTTGCACCGGATGCCGTTTATGCATCGATCAGTGTCCTTACGGAGCCATCCAATACAACGAGGAGACGAAGACCGCAGCCAAGTGCAACCTCTGCCACCACCGTGTGGATCGGGGCCTCTATCCCGCCTGCGCGGACAACATCTGCCTGGCCCACTGCATCTATTTCGGCGACCCCGCAGAGATCGAAAAGGAGATTCTGGAGAAGAGAAAGAGGAGAGCCGTTTCACCTCCCAGACCCTGATGAGGAGCCCTTTTTAGAGGTGGCGATCGCCGTAAAGGCGAGGGCCATCGTGACCGTAGAAAGGCGACATTTTCCTAAAAGGGAATGCGGGGGAACGAAGATATGGTTCCCTTCGGAATTCCTCGAAGCCTTAGAATCCAAAGGGTAGGAGAGGCCTGAAAGGAAAAAGGAAGGCGATCATAAAAAGGACCCTCTTCACCTCAAGAGGTTTTGGAGTTGCAGGGCGAGCATCATGTCACCCGAGATCTTCAGCTTCCCTCCCATGAAGGCGACCATCCCATCGAGCCTCCCCTCCACCATGTCCTGAAAGTCATCGGAGGCCATGGTGAGGGTGACATCCGGTGAAGGCGCCTTTCCCTCGGTCACTTTGCCGGTGCCCTCCCCGATGGTCACGAAAAAATCCCCCGGGTCCGGACCGGTGATCTGAAACTGGATGGTTGCTCTCAAAGACCCCAACATCCCTGGGTTCGCGTCGATCCTCCTTTGCATCTCGTCGAAAATATCCTTCGTTGACATCCCTGCCCTCCACTTTTGGCTCACCGTTTCCGATGGAGATCCTGTCACCATGGCTATTCAAGGCCATACTCTTTGGCGGCAATCTCCCTCATCTTAAATTTCTGAATCTTTCCCACAGGAGTCATCGGAAATTCTTTGACAAATTTGATATACCGGGGGATCTGTGTCGCCGGAAGCTTCTCCCTGCAGAAACGGAGGACATCTTCTTCGGTCAAGCTCGTTCCCTCCTCCAGTTTGATCCAGATAGCGATCTCTTCCCCCAAGGTCTTGTCCGGGACCCCGAAGACCTGAACATTTGATACCCCCGGAAGCGCAAAGAGGACCTCCTCGACCTCCGCGGGATAGATCGTCTCCCCTCCCTTCTGAATGACCTCCTTCAGCCTGCCCGCAATTCGGATATAATCCTCTTCATCCATCGTGGCCAGGTCCCCTGTGTGGAGCCAGCCCTCCCTGTCGATCGCCTTTTCGGTGGCCGCGGGCATTTTATAGTATCCCTTCATATTCAACCCGCGGGCGCAGAGCTCTCCCACGGATCCCCGGGGGACCTCTTCGCCCGTTCCGGGATCCAGGATCTTCACCTCAACATTTGGGAGAGGCCTTCCGACGGTGGCGACCCTTAACTCCAGAGGGTCATCCGGCCTCGTCTCCGTGATCCAGGAGGAGGCTTCGGTGAGGCCGTAGCCGATGACGATCTCCCTCACGCCCATCTCCTCCAGAACCCTCTTCATCACCTCCAGAGGGCATTGGGCTCCTCCCATGATCCCGGTCCGGAGCGATCGAAGGCGATCGGGTCGGTATTGGGGGTCTTCCATCAGGGCGAGGAAGGCGCTGGGAGAGCCGTAGATGGCCGTACAGCGCTCCGTTTCGATCGCCCTCAGAATCTTCCCCGGCTCGAAGGTCTCCGAAGGGATGATCAATGTCGCCCCCTTGCTCACCCCGGCCAGGACGATGCAGATGCACCCGAACATGTGCGAAAGGGGAACCGAGAGACAGAGCCTGTCCCTTTCCGTCAAACGCTGGATCTCCGCGCTGGCAACCGAGGTATTGATCAATCCCAGATGGAGGGACATGACGCCCTTGGGAGTTCCGGTCGTTCCAGAGGTGTAAAGGAGGGTGATCACCTCTTCGGGATGGCATTTTCGCCGGGACTCGCTCAAAACGGAATCCGGGACCCCTTCGGCCAGCTCGAAGACTTCCCCCCAGGACCACATGCTTTTCGTTTTTCGCTCAGAGAGGAGGATGAGGTGCTTGAGCTCGGGAAAGGTCTTGGAGTTCAAGAGATGCTCGATCTTCTCGAGAAACTCCCTCCCCTTTAACCCCTCGGCCAAGACGAGGGCCTTCGCATCCGATTGACGGAGAAGGTAATCGAGTTGATCAGGTTGTGCGTTGATGTCGATGCTCATCAAGACCACGCCGATCTGTGTCGCCCCAAATTGGGTGACGACCCATTCCCAGCGGTTAGGGGCCCAGAGGGCGAGGTGGTCCCCCTTTTTCAAGCCCAATTTAAGAAACCCCTTTGCCAGCCGATTGACATGATTTAAAAATTCCCGGTAGGTCAATCGGACCCCTCGTGGGAGATCGACCAGGGCCTCGTTTTCCAAAAACCTTGAAGCCACGTCATTTAATAGCTCTCCGATGGTCATTCTTAAGAGACCCATGGTCACCTCCTAAGGAAGACCATTTCCGCGGAGGGCCCTAAAGGGGCTGATCGGGTCATGTCCCCTGAGCCTGGGGCTTCAAGGTGAATCGCCATTTGCAGAAGAGATCCTTCGGATGGGGATCGGGAGGGGCGAAGAGACATTCCACCTCGATCCGATCGTCGATCTCCCTCGCGAAGGACTCGAATTCGCCCCGGTGCATCTCCTTGCAGACGAATTCGCCCAATCCCCTCCTGAGACGGGCCTCCTGGGTGGGGCAGTTCGGAACGGAGATGAGGACCTCATCTTCCCTCTCCGCGATGTCGTAGCCAACCAGGAGGGTCCACGGGAAATACCTGAGGGCGGTGACAAAACCTTTGAGCCCCTTCTCCTGGATGTCGAACCTCTGGATGAGGTCTTTCGCGGCCATCCCCGCGACACGGCCCCAGACCTTCTCGTTGAGCCTTTCGGCGGTGGGCTGGTCGAAACGTTCGGCCACATAGATGAACCAGAAAGCGTCCACGACCCGATAGTGCCAGAGGAGAAACTGGAGGTAGCTACGGAGCTCTCGAACGTCCATCTTTTCAAAGATGCTCAGATCCATCTCCTTTCCTTTTGCCCGCGACTTACCCATCTCGATCGAGGTCGATCCAAAGGCACCGAGGGGAGCAGCCCTCTATTTTTTCGGCGATTTCGTTTCGGCCTTTTTCTCGGGAGGTGGGGTTTTCTTCTTTTCCAGGGTCTTCATCTCTTCGAGGAGTTTCTTGGCCTCGCGCCGGCCCAATTTCCGGAGGGCCACGAGGACCTCCTTCTTCTGTTTACTGGGCTTGAACACCCCGGTCTCCCACTGATAAACAGCCAAGGGGGTCACGCCGGCGAGCCGTGCAAAATCTCTTTGGGAGAGTCCCAACCGCCTCCTCAGACTTCGAATCAGTTTGGGATGGAAACGGGCAGTGGCCACCTCCTCCGGTGCTGCTTTCAAGGGAGGCTTCTCTTCCCACTGCCTCCTCTGGAGCGATGCGAAGCGCTCGAGTTGAGAAACGGCTTTGCGGAGTTGGGCCAAGGTATTTTTTAACGCCCATACCTCTTTCTTGAGGGGATTTGCTATCTGTCTTACCTCCCGTCTGGCCAGCCTCACGATCTCCGATTTAATGACCGACTCCACCTTCCCCATGGTTTTCTCCTTTCATCTCTCGATTTCTCTTTCCAGTCTCTCCATCGTCTCGATGGCCTTTTCCATCTTCCCCCTTCGTTGTCTGATCCAAGACCTGGCCTGTTTCACCTTCTTCCGGAGCGACCTGAGGTTCTCTTTAACCCTTCTTAAAGAGGGTGTTCCGATCGCGACGTAGCGAGAGAGGGCTTCCTCCGGCATTTGGATTCGCATGGTCTCTTTCGGCCGAAAAGGCAGATTGAGCTTCATCTCCCCTATCGCCCGCTTGAGGGCCTGGTCGGTGACAACCTCCTTTCCTTCCTCCTCCGCATACCTGACCGCCTTCTCGATCACCCTCTTGGCCTGCCGCATGGGAAGTTTGTATGAGGTGATCAGATGTTCCATCAAGAAGGTGGTCCCTATGAAGGCCGCCTTCGCCTTCCCTTTCATCGCCTCCTTGTTGACCTGAAGCTGCCGGATCACCTCCGCTATCGCAGGAAGGGCGGGAAGGGTTTCATCCACCAAGTCCATGATCCAGTATTTGGTCCACTGCGTCTCCCGATTGTAGCCCATAAAGAGGCCTTTGCCCACAGAGAGAAGGCTCATCAGGACGCCCTGGGCATAAGCCGATTTGGCTTTGATCACCTCGAGGGAGTCAGGGTTTCGTTTCTGGGGCATGATGGAGCTCCCGGTGCTGTGCCGATCGCTCAGGCGGATCATCTGGAATTCACTTGTGGCCAGTAGGATCAAGGTCTGGGCCAGGGTGGCGAGGTGGTTCATCACCATACAGACCGCATAAGCCAGCTCAGCCTCTGGCTCCCATCTCTGGGTGATGGGATCCAGGGTGTTTTCTGTCGGGGCATCGAACCCGAGCAGGGAGGAGGTCAGATCTCGATCGAGGGGAAGAGAAGACCCATAGCCTGCGGCCGCTCCTAATGGGTTTTGATTGAAGAGGGGCCACCAATGGGCGAATCGATCGATGTCTCGGCGATGGGCTTCTGCAAAAGAGAGCAGGAGATGGCCGAAGGTGGTCACCATGGCCGGTTGGTGGTGGGTATAGCCGGGCATAACCGTTGCCCCGTGCTCCTCGGCCCGTTCGAGGAGGGCTTCGATCAACCCCACCAATCCTTCCATATAATCTAAGATTCGATCCCGAAGGTAGAGGCGCATGTCGAGAGCGATCTGATCGTTCCGGCTCCGGCCGGTGTGGATCTTTCCTCCGAAATCCATCCCCAGGCGATCGATGAGAAAGCTTTCGACATTGGAATGGACATCCTCCTTCACGGGATCAAGCTTGAATCTCCCTTTTTCATAAAGGGCTTGCAACTCCCTTAACCCCTTTAATAGTTTTTTCGCATCCCCCTTGGAGAGGATCTTCTGCCGATAGAGCATCAGCAGGTGGACCCGACTTCCCCAGAGGTCGTAAGGGATCAAGCGTTCATCGCAGGGAGGGATCCCCTTTACATCTCTTCCCGAAAGGAAATCGACCCTTTCCTTCGAGGGCAGTTCCTCAAAACGGCCTCCCCATAGCCTCTCGATCTTCATTCACAAATCTCCCCTACCCCTTCCATCGTCTTGGCTTTTCGTTAGGCCACCCTTTCCTAATCCCGTTAAATCGTCTATGATCCGCTTATAAGAGGGTTTCAAGGTCCTTAGACCCCTTCATTCTCAATGAAAACCCCTTCGTTGTCAATGGATTTTTAGAGAATGAGAGGGAGGAGCCCTATGAAGGCGGTTCGATTCAAATGATCCCGCCGTCGACGATGAGGGTCTGACCGGTGATATAGTTGGAACGATCCGAGGCGAGAAAGGCCACGGCGTGGGCCACTTCTTCGGGCCTTCCCAACCTGCCGAGGCTTGTGGATTTTACGATGGCCTGGACCTTCTCCTTCGGCATCTTCGAAATGACCTCGGATTCGATCAAACCCGGGGCGACGGCATTGACCTGAATGTTGAAGGGGCCCAATTCCCTGGCGAGGGATTTGGTGAAGGCGATCATCCCCCCTTTGGTCGCGGCATAGTTCGTCTGGCCCGCCGTGCCGAGGATTCCGCTGACCGAGGCGATGTTGATGATCTTTCCCTTCCGTTCAGGGATCATCTTCCGGATGACAGCCTTGCAGCAGTAGAAGAGGCTGTAAAGGTTGGTCTTCATTAAACCATCCCAGTCCTCGTCGCTCATGAGCATGAGGAAATTGTCGCGGACCAGGCCCACGTTGTTGACCAGGATATCGATCCGGCCGTACTCCCCGAAGACCTCTTCCACCATCTCCTTGACCTGGTCGAAACGGGTGACATCGGCCCGAAACAGTCTCAAAGGGGAGGATCTCGATTGGGACTCCTGTTTCAACCGCTCCGCGGCCTCTCCATCCCTCGAGAAGTTGGCCACGACCTTTGCCCCCTCCTCCGCGAAGAGAAGGGAGATGGCCCGGCCGATCCCTTTGGTTCCCCCCGTCACGATGGCGACTTTATCTTTGAGGAGCATGGCTGACCTCCTGAGTCGGATCGACTCTCCCTCCCTTTAGAGATTTTTTAAGGGTTTGAGTCTGGGCTTCTTCATCCTTCCTACAAGCTCCCAGAGAGGACCTCGAACCTGAAACCTCCGAATCTGTTCCATCAGGGGCTGGGTGATGTTGATCTCGAGGCCGGGGACGATCCACTGTCTCCTCTTCAGTGCCTCCCCTTGGATGATCTCTTCGAGTCTCCCATGGAGCGAAGGAGAGATATAGAAGTGGGGAAAGATGAGCTTCGAACCGTCCCCGATCATCCCTTCGGCTCGTGCCAGCCTCTCCAGCTCCGTGTTCGGATAGATCCGGATCCCGAGCATGGCGATGACCGCGGTGGGGTCAAGTTCGTCCATCAACTCGAAGGTCTCCTCGATCGTCCCCTCATCCTCTCCCGGACCGCCGAAGAGGAGGTAATGGCAATGGTTGACCCGGAGCTTGGCGCAGAGCTGGGAGGCCTCAATCACCTCCTTCCGGGTGAAAGACTTCCGGTAATTCCTCAACATCTTCTCCGAGCCGGAGTCCGTTCCGAACTCCACCCCATCACACCCCGCCTCCACCATCCGCCTCAATAAGTCCTCCGTCAACGACCCGGGATTGACAAAGGCCGTCCACCTCACCCTGATCCCTCTTTGGGCCATCCTCCGGCATAACTGCTCCGCATAGCCGGGAGGATAATTGAAGATATCGTCGACAAAGTATAGATAATCGGTTCCATAATCCCGAAGGAGCCCTTCCATCTCCTCGACCACTTCTTCCACCTCCCGGAGCCTGACCTGTTTTCCCTCAAGTAGGGGATAGGTGCAGTAGATGCAGGAGAAGGGACACCCTCGTTTCGTCTGGAGGTTGAGCATCCCGCCATCCTTCAGATAGCGCAGAGGGTCGAAGAGGGTTCGATCCGGCGAAGAGATTCGGCTCGCCTTCGCTCCCCTGATGAAGGGAGCCGACTCCCCTTGGACGAGGAGATGGGGTGCGGGCTGGACCGGATGGCCCTTCTCGATCGCCTCCACCAGCTCGAGGAAGGCTTCTTCTCCCTCTCCCACGATTCCGTAATCGACCTTGAGATGTTGGAAAAGGTCCCGGGGGGCCAAAGAGAAACCAGAGCCACCGATGGCGATCTTTGCCGTGGAGAAGCGGCGGCAGATCGAGATCACCTCCTCGACCTCCGGGAGGTAGGAGATCGAGGAGG
Source organism: Thermodesulfobacteriota bacterium (assembly GCA_026415035.1). Lineage (NCBI taxonomy): Bacteria > Pseudomonadati > Thermodesulfobacteriota > Thermodesulfobacteriota bacterium. Next base: position 17,492 of record JAOAHX010000033.1, read on the forward strand.
GGTAGGTCAGGTTATCCAGATTCCTGAGGGAGAGGCCGATCAACTCCGGACCGAAACGATTAAGGAGATCTCGGAGGTCGGCTGAGAGATTTTGAGAGAAGCAGAGGTCGAGGGCCTCAACGGAGTGGCCCCCGGCCCTCAAGGAGCCAGCGATATAGGCCAGCCCCAGGGGGAAGACCGGGGCCGGCATCCGTTCTCGATTGACCGAAACGAGGAGGACCTTCATCCTTCAGCGTTTCCTCCCCGATGACCCATTTTCGAATCCATTCGAATTACCTCCCGTCCATCTCCTTTCGGATCCTGTGGATCACCTCCATCTGGGCCCCTCGAAGGGCGAAGTTGGCCATCAGAAAATGGAAGAAATGATTCTTGGGTCCCCAGAGGAGGCGTTTCAAAATGGACCGGGGGGCGCAGGTATATTTTTGGGCCCAGAGGTACCCCTCCTGGAGCTCCCGCGCGGTCATCCCCCGGGGTTGGAAGACGACGTGGCTCATATCGTAATGGGACCAGTCGTTGTCGAAGATCCTGCCCTCCTTTTCGAGACGCTTCCGGAGTTCGGTTCCGGGGAAGGGGGTCAGGACCGAGAAGGACGGGATCTCGATGCAGGTCTTCTGGACGAAATCGACCGTCTTTTTAAAGACGCTCGGGTCATCCCCGTCGAACCCGAAGATGAAGGAGCCGTGGATCCCGATCCCGTGGGCCTGGATGATCCGGATGGCATGGATCAATTCCATCGCATCGACAAATCGCTTTGAGACGTTGTCAAGGTTGGTTTGAAGGAGAGATTCAAATCCGATGAAGAGGGAGATGCAGCCGCTCTCCTGTGCCTTCTTGAGGAGTTTCTCATTCCTGGCGATCTTGATCGTGGAAAAACCCATCCACTTCACGCCGTGGTGACGGAACAACTCAAAAAGGCCGAGGGCATAATCCTCGTGGGCGATGACGTTGTCGTCCGTCAGGAAGAGATACTCCCCACGTTTTTTAACAATGAGGGAGAGCTCCCGGTCGACCTCTTCGAGGGGGCGCGTCCGATACCGCTTGCCGTTGATGACGGGCACCGAACAGAATTCGCACCGGTGCGGACATCCCCGAGTGGTTTCGATGGCTTTGAATAAGGGGCTGTAGCGAGGGCTCAGGAGGTCCCTCCTCGCCATGGGCATCCCCTGGAGTTCAGACCATTTCCGGTTCCTGTAGAAGGGTTTGAGCTTTCCCGCCTCGAAATCCCTGATCAGGTCTCCGAGCATCCCCTCGGCCTCTCCGATGAAGACCGAATCGGCATGGGCCTTGGCCTCCTCGGGAAGCAGGCTTGGATGGACGCCTCCTAAGACGACCTTCACCCCTCTTTTTCGGAATCGGTCGGCCACCTCATAGGCCCTCTTGGCCGTGCAAGTGAGGGAGGTGATCCCCACCAGGTCCACCTCGGCTTCGAAGTCGATCGTCTCGATGGCCTCGTTGATAATTTTTATCTCGTATCCCTTGGGAAACTGGGCGGCCAGGAGGGTGAGCCCCAACATCGGAAAGGGGTAGAGGGTATCGTTCGAATACTTGATGCCCTTCTCACGGGGAAAGATGAGAAGGACCTTTTTCGAGGGTGAAATGGGGGTTGAGGATAGCGAGTTCAAGGTCCTCTCCTGCTGAAATCGTTTGGATCGAGGTCCTCCAGGTTGGGCTGTCTCCAGGGCCGCTTTGTGGCATTCTCCCAGACGTAGCGGAGGATGAGCCGGTAGGCCATCCGCTTGAAGGGGTTTCGGCTGAAGAAGGCGCCCAGGAGGATTCTGGGCTGGGTATAGTATTTCTTCAAATAGGCCTGATGAAGCCTCTGGACCTCCTCTGCGGTGAGAAACTTCGTATCCATGACCGGATGCATGAAATCATATTTCCCGAAATCCCACTCCCGGATCCTCCCCAAACGCTCCGCCTCCTCAAAGTATCTCGTCCCGGGCAAGGGGGTGGTCATGGTGAGGACGAGAAAGTCGCTCTGTCTCTTCACAAAGCGAAAGATCTCTTTTAGGGTCTCCTCGGAATCGTCCCAGTCGCCGAACATGACATTGGCCATCACCATGATGTCGTGCCTTCTTAAAATGTCGATCGCCCTCTGGGCCATCTCCCTCGATTGCTGCTTCTCGTAGCGATCGAGGACCTCGGGATGGATGCTTTCGATCCCGAGCATCACCTCGTAGAGGCCCAGGCGTTTCATCTCGGGGATGAGGTCTTCGTCCCGGAGGATGTCCCTGACCCGGGACTGAAACCAGAAATGGATCCGGAGGCCCGACCTTCCCAGCTCCTCGAGAAACTCCTCCACCCGCCGACGGCTCCAGTTGAACGTATTTTCGTTGAAGACGAAGAGGCTCTTTCCGTGCCGATGATAGAGATAGGAGATCTCTTCGACGACCTTCTTTCCACTTCGACCCCTCCAGACCCCTTCCCAGAACCTCGTCTCCGAACAGTAGGCGCAGCGATCCCCACATCCCCGACTGGTGGAGAGGCCGAAGGCCCTTCTGCCCATACCGTGCCAGTAGTAGGCCTCCTGCTCCAGGTCGATGAGGTGGTAGGCGGGGAGAGGAAGGCTGTCGAGGTTGGGGATGAGGGACGGACTGCGGTTTAAGACGACCCCTCCGTTTTCACGGTAGGCAACCCCCTTGAGGCCCCTGCCGTCCCCTCCGGACGAGAGCTGTTTCAGGAGCTCCGAAAAGGCGATCTCTCCCTCGCCGAGGACGATGTAGTCGAGATCGTGGATCTCCTTGAGGATAGGCTCCGCCAGGAGGGTGAAGTGACTTCCTCCGGCCACGATCTTCGAGGCGGGCGACATCCTTCGGCAGAGATGGATGGCCTGGATCGCCTCCGGAGATAGGCAGGTGGCGGAGCAGGTGATGCCGATCACCTCGGCCTTGGAGGTCGAGACGAGTGAGGCCAGATCCTTCCAGGGCCTTTTCAGGGTGGTGGCATCGATGATCTGGACCTCGAAGCCCTCTCTTTCGAGATAAGCCGCAAGCTGGAGGAGGCCGAAAGAGGGGGTCCACATCCGAAGTCCCGGAAAGAGTCGATGGGGAGGGTCGACGAGAAGGACCTTCACTCAGACCTCCAGATACTTCCTCATCACCTCGATCTTCTGGAGGATGTCCGGCGGGACCCGGTAGAGGAGGGTTCCCCGAAGGTCGGTCAGGACGTGCGTGGTGGAGCCCGTGGCCAGGACCTTGCCTTGAACAGGTGAGACGATCTGATAATGGAAGATCAATTTGGCCACCTCCGTCCTCTCCATGGTGGTCTGGATGAGGATCGATTCTCCGAACGAGGCGGGGAATTTGAACTTGCAAACGAGCTCCACCACCGGCGCCAGGAGGTTTCTCTCCTTGAGCTGGAGGGGGCCCAACTCGAACCTTCCGGTCAGGTCGTTTCGCCCCACCTCGAACCAGCCCACATAATGCCCATGCCACACAACGCCGTAGACATCGACTTCGTAAAACCGGACCTGAAGAGGGGTCTCGTGATACCTCATTTCCTTGCGCCCTCTTTCGCCCAATCTCCGGCCGAGACCGCCTCCACCCCTCGGTCGATCCACCGGATCAATTTGGTCAGGGTGGCCTCCTGTCCCACCTCGACAAACCGGGTCACGCCCTCTTCGATCATCCTCCTGACACACCTCTCCCAATGGACGGGCCTTGCGATCTCCTCGGCGAGAAAGTCCTTGATCTCTCCTCTCTTCAGGGGTTCCACGGTGAAATGGTTCAAGACAGGGATCTTCGGGGCCTGAATCTCGACCTCCCTGAGCAAACGATGAATCTCCTCCCTTAAGGAGGAGAGCGGTGGGGCATGGAGTCCGATGGTGAAGGTCAATCGGCTGGCCGAAAGGGCGTTCCTCGATAGGGCGAGGCCAATGGCCTTCTCAACCCCTTCCTCCTTTCCGGAGAGGACGAAGTGTTTCGATCCGTTATAATTGGCGATCCAGAGATCCCATCCGTTGAGATCCCGGTGGAGCTGTTCTACCTCTTCGAGGGTGAGCCCAACGATGCTCGCCATTGCCCCCCTTTGAGAGAGGGCCTCCCTTTCGAGGATCCTTCCGATCGATTCGGTGATCCATAATCCCTCCTCGAAGGAGATGGCCTGCGAGGCGGCCAGGGCGGCGTAGATGCCCATGCTGTGCTCGGCGAGGAGATCCGGCACCCAGCCCTGGGAGCGGAGGCGCTCGTAATGGATCATCGAGAGCAGGTAGGTGGCCACCTGTAATTTGAGGTTTATCCCCGCCTCCTCGCCCTTGAAGGAGAAGTCGAGGAGGTCGAAGGAGGTAAACCCGGAGGCCCTCTTCAGCAACCTTTCGAAAGAGGGATCTCTTCGGAGGGGATGCCCTTCCCCGAACCAGGGCCTTTCCTGAAGTTGGCCGGGGAAACAGAAGGCCGTCTTTCCCATCAAGCCATTCCTTTTTGCTCCACGACGTATTGGGCCAGGGTCCGTACGGATTGGAACACCTTTCGCCCCACCTCGGCATCCGGGATGACCACCCCGAATTCCTTCTCCAGGCCCAGGACGAGTTCGAGGGCATCGATCGAATCGAGGCCGAGCCCCTCCCCGAACAGGGGGGCATCCGGGTCGATCATCTCGGGCGTCAGATCCGAAAGTTTTAATCTCGTGATGATGAGGTCCTTCAATCTTTCGATCAGTTCGTTCCCTACTTCAACCATCGATTTTTTCTCCCGTCGGGGATGAAGATGGTCTTTCTGGCCAATAAGAAAAAAAATTATACCACTGATCCGGGTATTTTTCGATATAGGCTTCGAATTTTTTGATGAGGGTCTCCATCCCTCTTCGAATCCCCTCCTCCCGATCTCCCCGTGAGCCGGGTTCGAAAGTGATGGGCGATTCGATCACTCCCCGATATTTTCGATTCTTTTCCAGCACGACGAAGACGGGCAGGACGGGCGCACCGGTTGCCAAGGAGAGGAGGGCGACCCCGATCGGGAAAGGGGTCTTCCTGCCGAAGAAGTCGAAGGTCATCGTCTTCGGTGTTTCCACACGGTCTCCCAACATCGCCACGATCTCGTTCCGTTTGAGGGCCTTGACCGCATCGAGGATCGCCACGGGGGATTCCACCTTCGGATCGATGTAGATGTTTTTGATCCCCGCCCTTCGCCTCATCTCCTCCCTGTAGGACTTGGTTCCATGGTCAGGCTCGTCCAAGGTGAGGACGTTGAGCTTTCCGCCCTTGAAGGAGAAGAGAAGGCCTCCCATCTCCCAGTTTCCGAGATGGGGCGTGATGCAGATGGCCCCTCTTCCCCGTTGGAGGGCATCGATCATGTAGCGATCCCCCTCTTCCGCTTCGATCCAACGATCTTTATTGGCAGGGCGGAGGCGATGCATCACCATATAGTCGAGCAGGTATTGGCCGTAATTCTGGAAGGTCTTCCGGGTCAAGGCCTCCACCTTCTTCTTGGACCATCGGCCCCGACCCACGACCTCCAAATTCTTCCGGATGGCCCTTCTCGTCTCGGGCATGAGGAGATAGAAGAGGTCTCCGATCACGACGGTGATGTACTTCTGGATCGGCCTCGGGATGAGGGTCGAGAAGAACTGGAAGAGAAAGAGACAGAGGAAGCGGTTAAGCGCTTGCGAACCCCGAATGGCCATCTCACCCCCCGAAGTAGTCTTGTAGGAATCGGAGGATCGTTCTGAGCCCAAGGCGGTGTTTCTTGATATGACCCCAGATATCCTGAAGGGCCTTGCGGGACCGGGTGTAATAGAGGAGGTGGGCCTTCAGGAGATACCATTCCATGCGGACGAAGGAGAGGTGTGGGTGTTTGAAGACCAGATGCTGCATGTCGAAGAAGGACCAGGGAGACCGCCATTTGATCAGGCGATCCTTCACCTGCTCATAGATGGCCGTGCCCGGATAGGGAGTGAGAATGGAGAATTGGGCCACGTTGGTGTCGAGGCGTTTGGCAAAACGGATCGTCTCCCGGATCGTCTCGGGGGTGTCATCCAGCCCGCCGAGGATAAAGGAGGCGTGGATCTCGAGGCCATTCCGTTTGAGCATCTGGATGGCTCGGACGGTTTCCCCCACCTCAAGCCCCTTGTTGAGGGCCTTGAGGGTCTCCTGACGGGGGGATTCGACGCCGATGAAGATCGACTTCGCCCCTGCCCGAACCATCGCTTTGACCATCTCCTCGTTTCGGAGGAGGAGATCGGGCCTGGAAAGACACCACCACCAGAGGTCGAGGTTCCGTTCACGAATGCCCTCGCAGAGTTCGATGACCCTCTCGGGGTAGACGTTGAAGGTGTCGTCCAAGAAGGCGACAGCCCTGAACTGGTAGCGATGGTAGAGCTCCTCGAGCTCGTTCAAGATGGCCTCCACGCTTCTCATCCGGACCTTCGTCCCCCAGAAATGGGAGGAGGAGCAGAAGGCACAACGATAGGGACAGCCCCGGCTGGTGATTAAGGGCGTAATGGGCCGGTCTCCCAGCCTGGTCCTTCGGTAATCATTCATATCGATGAGGTGTCTGGCCGGAAGGGGAAGCCGATCCAGGTCTTCGAGAAAGGGACGTGGCGGGGTCCTCACCAGCTTGCCCTTTCGCAAGAAGCTGATGCCCTGAACGGATTCGATCCCCTCTCCTTTTTCCAGTCTCGAAACCAATTCCGAGAAGGTGACCTCTCCCTCGCCGTGAACGATGAAATCGACCTTTTGGGTCGAAAGGATCTCCTCATCGACATATCCGGGATGGGGGCCCCCCATCACCACCGTGCAGCCTTGCCGTTTTGCCCTCTCGGCAAGGTGGAGGGCCTGTTTGTGTCGGGTCGTATCGGTCGAGATGCCGATCAGGTCGTAAGATCGAAAGTCGAGGTCCCTTCGGTTCTTCTTCACCGCCAGGTCCCTCACCTCGACCTTAAAGCCTTCCCGCTCCAGATAGGCGGCAAGGTAGAGGATCCCGAGGGGAGGGAAGAGCACCCCGGTTGCCTTCAGGGTCCCGGCAGGGGCGGGGTTGATGAGAAGGATCTTCATGCCTTGCCAACCTTTCCCCGGTATCTCTCGCAGAGGTCTCCCCAGCAGGCCATCACCTCGTCAGCGACCACCAGTTCGATCACCTCGCATTGATTTCCGCATTCATTGCATTCGAAACCCCGGGTCACCCAAGGTTTCCGAATCGATTCAAATCCTCTGAATCGGGTCTGAGAAAGCCTGGCCCTCTTCACGAGTTTAGCCGCTCCGATGGCCCCCATCAAACCATAGTGCTCTGGCACGAACAGGGGGGTCTCCAGTTCTTTTTCAAGGGCCTTCCGGATCCCAGGATTGGCCGCCACCCCGCCCTGAAAGATGAAGGGAGGGAGCAGTTCTTTCCCCCGACAGACATTGTTGAGGTAGTTCTTCACCAAGGATTCGCAGAGGCCGGCTATGATATCTTCCATGGAATGGCCGATCTGCTGTTTGTGGATCATATCGGTCTCTGCAAAGACGGTGCAACGCCCCGCGATCCGGACGGGATGCCTGGCCCGGAGGGCCAGCCTCCCAAATTCTTCGATGGAGAGGCCGAGCCGGCCCGCCTGTTGGTCCAAGAAGGAACCCGTCCCGGCGGCGCAGACGGTGTTCATGGCAAAATCGACCACCACGCCGTTTCTCAAAAGGATCACCTTCGCATCTTGGCCCCCAATTTCGAAGATCGTCTTGGCCTCCGGGTAGAGGTCGAGGACGGCTACCGAATGGGCCGTGATCTCGTTCTTCACGAGGTCGGCTCCCACGAGAGAGGCGGCCAGATGCCTGGCGCTTCCGGTGGTGGCCACCCCCATGAGGGACGCCTCTCGGCCCACTCGAGTGAAGAGATGCTCCAATCCCCGCTGGATCGCCTCGACGGGGCGGCCGTTGTTGCGGAGGTAGATGGAGGCCAAGATTTCATCGGCCTCGCCGAGGAGGACCATCTTCGTCGTGATCGAGCCCACGTCGATGCCTAAGTACACGGCGGCCCTTTCCATCGGATCTAACCCTTCTTCCTCGCCTCCATGACCTCTCGAAAGGCCTCCAGCCGTGTGATCCATCCTTCCCTTGCGGAATGTTCATCGAGGGTGAGAAAGAGCACGGGAGGGGAGGCCTGCTCGTTCCTCTTCAACCGTCTTCGGATCAGTTCCTGAAGCAGGGCATCGATGCCGCACTTGAAGGAGGTGAGGAAGAGGATCCCGTCCACCCCCGTGGTGAGGAAATGGAAGAGGGCGCCGACGATCTCCCTGCCCGACGACCAGTAGATCTCCTTCGAAAGACCGCCAACCTGCCTCTCGATCTCCTTTTCAGGAAGGCCCTCCGAGGTGACCAGACCCATGCCCAGACTTTTGGCATAGGTCAGGATATCCTTGTTGATATCCGGATCGAAGAGGTTATAGGGATGGCCGATGAGGGCCACCCGGAAAGGTTTGTCTTCGACTTCCTCGGGCGTCCTCCTCTCCAGGTCGAAGAGCTCCTTTGTCGAAAGACCATTGATCCGTCTCTCCCATCCCTTCTGGAACTCGTGGAAGAAGGTCTCGGCCTTCTGAAAGGCCTTTCGGGCCTCTTTCTCAGAGGCCCCCAGTCGTCTTCCGATGACCAGGAAGGATCGGGGCAGGCTATATTCTCTCTCTCGAAGATCGATCGTCTCATCGAGGATGGAGATCCCACCCTCGAGGGCCAGCCGAACGACATCCGGGGCGGCCCTGAATTTCGGACACAGGATATAAGACCGATGGAGGCTCACCAGTCTCGGGATGAAGAGGTGGTCCACCGCCTTCTCCTTCAGATGGATCGCATGGGTGACGAGCAGCTTCATGGGAAGGCAGCTGTCCTCCAGGTAGTGGAGCTTCCCCCTCTTTCCCAACCCCTCCGAGACGACCACACGCCATCCCAACGCCTCAAAGAAGGTTTTCCAGAGGGGAAAGTACCGGTAGAACATGAGGGCTCTAAGGATCCCTATTCGGCCTTTCTCTTCCATTGTAACATCTCGACGAAGGCCTCCAGGAGGGTCTGGATCCGGCCTTCGACCTCTTGTTCGTCGAGGATCAAGGTGAGGATGGGAAGATTGAAATCCTTCCCCACCCGGGTCAGAATTCCGGAGGCCGTCGTCTCGGGCATACAGGCAAAGGGCATGAGATGGACGATCCCGTCGTATCCCTCCCGGGACCTCACGATCGCCTCTCCGATGGAGACGTTACATTCGGCTCCGACCTCATAACCGAGATAGGCCTTCGAGGCCTCTAAAAAGCGGGCCCTTTCTGAAGAGGGACGTTCCTGATTCCTCCTAAGACTTCTCAAGATATGGGTCGAAAACCAGGAGGTGCGGGTGACCTCCACCCCCAATTCCCCCAATTTCTGTTCGACTCCCCGGTTGATGTGGGGGTCCATCACCGTGTAGAGTTCTCCGACCACGGCCACTTTAAAAGGTCGACGCGAGAGGTCCTGGTCGGTCTTTTGAATCAAGGCCTTGCCCCGCCTCAACGCCTCTTCGAGCGCTCGAGGGGTCTTGGCCTCATCGACTTCCGAGAGGGCCCTTTTTAGCCGCCTCTGAGTCTCCCCTCGATCGACTTCCCTCGGCCTGACCTTCATGGCCAATCGTTCGAGGGCCTCGCAGGCCATCATCTTTTTCCATCCCATCCGGAGCCCGTGGGGGAAGAGGAGGATGTTCTTCCAGGTCAATTCCTTCTTCAGCTCCTTAGTTTCTTCGTAATTCTTCCAGAGGGCCTGCCAGGTCAGCCGGGGAGGGATCGTGAGCCATCGAAAGTGGAGGCCCAGGTCCTCAAGAATGACTTTCTGGACGAGGTCGTAGAGCCCCAGCCGGCAGGGGGGCCCACTCCCTACCATGACGATCGTGTCGGCTCCGAGCCGCAGGGCCTCAATAAAATTTCCGAGGATGACCTTAAAAGGGAGACAGATACATTCGTTGGAGTTCTGGACGCCCAGGGTGAGCGTCTTACGGCTCGTTTCGGGCGGGACGACGTAGGGGATGCCTGCGGTCTCTGCGATGGCCTTGCAGAAGATGTGCATGGTCCCCAGGTGGGGAAAGGTGACTTTCATCCATGTTGACCTGCGGTCCTTTTCTCGATGGGGGGAGAGGATTCCATCCCGATCCGGGCCCTCTCCCGCCACGCCGCCTCGGCTAAGGGGCGATACGATCTGGCGTAGGCCTCGATGGCCGTGGCCAGATCGGTGAAGAACTCCTCTGCCCCTGGATGGGTGAAGTATCTCGCATACTTGAGGGCGAGTTCCCTTCCGTGCTCGGGATGGTCGATCAGGGGGCAGTTGAGAAAGAGGTTGTCCGAAAAGGGCTGTCTCGCTCGAATCTCCTTAAAGAGCGGGGAGTTGAGGGCCTCGAAGAGGGACTTTTCCTTGACGTTGTCGTAGGCGAAGTGGCAGAAGACGCAGGGCTCCAAATCGCCACGGGCATTGACGTGGAAGTACTTCCTCCCCCCTGCGATGCACCCTTCGGTGAGGCAGCCATCGTTCCAGAAGTCGACCATGAGGAGGGGTTTGGTGGCCCGGAAGTAGGCGAACCGCTCTCGAATCCACGCCCTCTGCTGCGGGGTTGCCATCAGGCTCAGGTCAGCCTGGCGGCCGATCGGAATATAGTGGAAGTTCCAGAGAAAGATGCATCCTTTGTCCACCAGAAAGTCGACGAAGGCATCGCTCCCGATCGTCTCGGTATTGCGGGTCGTCTGGGTGGTCGAGACGGCAAAAAAGATGCCCGCCTTTTTGAGGAGGTCCATCGCCTTGACGATCTGGTCAAACCTCCCCTTTCCCCTTCTCTCATCCGTCTCTTCCCGGAAGCCCTCGAGGCTGATGGCGGGGACCACATTTCCCAGCGCGACGAACCGGTCGACCATCTCTTCGTCGATGAGAGACCCGTTGGTATAGACCTGGAAAAAGCAGTCTCCATGTTTTTCGAAGAGATCGAAGAGATCTTTTCTCAAGAAGGGCTCCCCCCCTGTGAGGATGACCAGGTAGATGCCCATCTCCTTGCATTCCCCGATGAGGCGATCGATCACCTCGAAGGGAAGCTCCTCCTCCGTGGGGTAAGAGCCCGAGTAGCATCCAAAGCAGTTGAGATTGCAGCGCATCGTGGGGCTCAGGAGCATCGCATTGGGGGGTTTAAAGCCCCTCTCCTCTTCAAAGGCCTTTCTCCGATTGGTGCCCACCAGCAGCTGTTGGATGATGAAGTTCGTGATGATCTTCTTTCGGTGAAGGGGATGGGTTTCGTTGAGAAGCCTTCTGGCGATCGTCAGGGCGGGGTGTTCGGTCTGGAAAAGAGTCCGGATCCAGCGGATCTTCTGGCGATAGGACTCCTTTTGAGGGATCCTTTCGGCCAAGAAGCTGAGGCGAATCAGGTTTTCCTTGGAGGCGCTGGCCAGAAGGGAGAGGGCCGCGGTGGTAAATTTGGTGATGGAGTAAAATTTCGCCTTTCGATAGAGATCCATCGAATTCACCAGAGGAGGCTTTTGAGAAAGAGTTTGCAGACAAGCCAGGTGTCGGTTACTGGCCTAAAATGGCTGGTATGCCTTCCATCCACGTTCGTTACGGTTATGGGAATGGATAACACACTGAACCCCTTTTTGCAAGCTTTGATCAGCAGTTCCAGCTCCATCTCAAATCCCTTGGTGGTGAGCGAGATCTCCCGCAGAACCCGGGTTCGGATCAATCGGAACCCGGACTGGCTGTCGGTGATGTCGGCGTGGCAGAGCCGGGAGACGGCTTTGACGCCCAGGCGATTCCAGAAACGGCGGAGAAAGGTCATCCGATGAAACTCCCAGGCTCGGGAGGCGATGAGGAGGTCCGGCTCGACCGCTTGAAAGGCCTTGAGAAGGATCGGGATCTGGAGGGGATCATGTTGACCATCGGCATCGAGGGTGATGACCAGGTCATAGTCTTGCTTCAGGATCGATTGAAATCCGGTCCGAAGGGCTGCCCCCTTTCCGAGGTTGGAAGGGTGCTCGATCAACGTCACTCCAAATCTCCGGACCACCTCGGCGGTTTTATCGGTCGATCCATCATTGACCACGAAAGTCTCGATGCCCAGGGCCTCTAATTTCTTCAACACCGAGCCGATCGTGGTTTCGGCATTATACGCCGGGATTAGGACCGATATCCTCTTCAACGGCTTGTTCCCCCGATCCAATATAATATAACCCGATTCAACGAAGAATACAGG
>JAOAHX010000034.1 GCA_026415035.1 Thermodesulfobacteriota bacterium
GGTCCACCTTTATCAGGAAATTACCTCAAAAGAGATTTACGGGATTTTAAAGGACCATCTTACTGATATCGATCGTTTTATTTCTGAAATCTCCCGTTTTATCGAGGATTACAAAAATCAAATCCCCCCTTCTCAACCTTGACTTCTTCTTCAAAGCTGTTAATATATCCTCAACCGGCATTGATCTTCCGCGAGGCTAAGAGGTCCCTCCGAGCTCGAAATTAGAAGGAGAAAACATGAAAAGGAAGCTTCACATAATCTCTATTTTTACTGCCTTTCTTTTCTTCCTCTCTTCCTGTTCGAGCCTGCCTTTGATCGGGAAGAAAGAGGAGAAGAAGGCTGAAAAACTCCCCGAGGGAAAGACGGTAAGGGTCGAAGGGATGGAGAAGGTCAAGGGGGTAAATCCCCCTAAATCAGAAACCCCACCCCCTTCCCAAAAACCCTCTCCCGACCCCGCTCCGAAGAGAGAACCTGAAGCCAAGGTATCTTCGGCCCCTCCAAGGCCCTTCATTGGCGGTCCTCTCCCCATTCTTCAGATGGGGTTCAAAAAGAAAGTGGCGATCCTCGACTTCGAAAACAAGACGACCTATCAGGAGGAGATGATCGGGGAGGCGGTGGCAAAGAGACTGGCCGATAAACTGGAGGCAACCCAGAGGGTCGTCGTCCTGGACAAGGTCGTCGTTTCAGAGGGGTTAAAGAGGGAAGGAGTCAATTTCGATGCCCTGACCGAACTGCCCGTGATGAAGCAGGCCCATCGGTCCCTTGGGGTTCAGGCCTTTGCCCTCGGAACGGTCACCGATGTCAGCGTCCTCTCCTCGAAAGCTTCCGAGACATCAGAGGAAGAGACCTCCTTTGCCACGGCCAAGATCGAGGTGCGGCTCATCGACGCCTCCACCGGAAACCTCCTCAAGACCTTCATCGGAAGAAGTCCCATCTTCGGCACGAGGGAGAGCGGAGAGGGCAGCCGCGGGAAGGCGGTCATGAGAGCGATCGATTTAAGCCTCGAAGATATTCTCGACGGATTTTTACGCCATCTTGACTACCTCGACTGGACGACCACGATCGCAAAGATCGAGGGCGAAAACATCTACATCAATGCAGGAAGGCTCTCGGGCCTGAGGGTCGGTGACACCCTCGAAATTTACGAACCCGGCAGGGAGATCATCCACCCCACCACCAAGATCTCCCTGGGTTGGACGACGGGTCAGTTAAAGGGCGTCCTGAGGATCTCAGAACTCTTCGGCGTCGATGCCGCCATAGGAAAAGCCATCCAGGGAAGCGGCTTCAGCCCGAACGACATCCTGAAGTCAACGATGAGATAAACTCCTCGATCCCACTCTCACCCCTGCCCTCTTTCTGTCACCGGAGGCAGAGGAAAGGCAAGGCCCTGGATCAGAAAGTAGGCGGCTTGAAGATAGGAGGTTGGGCAGAGGGGAAAGCATTCCTTGCAGTTCCAGCACTCCTTCGAGGCGATCTCCGGAACGAAGCTGATCTCCCGCCTCACGCCCCGATCGACAAACGAGACCGCATGTTTCTTCTTCACCTCTGCACAATACCTTACGCAGAGACCGCAGAGGATGCAGAAGGAGGCCTCCTTTTCGAAACGATCTCGATGGGCCCCGTATTCCTCCGAAAGCTTTTGTAAGTCTGGAGAGGCCGGGGCATGGGCGAGCAGGAGCTCCAGGATCATCTTCCGAATCCTGTCCACCTTTTCGGAGCGGGTCCGGACCACCAAATTCTTCTCGACCGGATAGAGGCAGGCAGCGACGAAATTCGTCCTTCCCCGATGCTCGACCTCGACGGTGCAGATCCGGCAGGCCCCATAGGGGTCCAATTTCTCGTGATGACAGAGGGTGGGGATGGAGATCCCCGCTCCCAAGGCCGCTTCGAGGATGGTCATCCCTTCTTTTGCCCGGACCTCTTTTCCATCGATCTGCAATTGGATGTCTTCCATTTGAATTACCTTTCGGTCACATCTTAACCTGGTGTTAACGCCGCCTTTCCCCCTCTTAAGAGGGGTTTGGCGAGGGGTCATGAGAGGGTTCTTCTCTCTTCCGGAATCGGTGGCGGAAGGGGTTCGCCCGAGATCCGTCTCACCGCCCTGAAGCGGTCAGGACAGACTTCAAAGCAGGTCCCGCACTTGGTGCACTTTTCCTGGATAACTACATGGATCCGTTTTTTCCCTCCGTCGATGGCCTCGGAAGGACATTTCCGGAGACAGGCCATACAGGCCTGGCACTTCTCGGGGTCGATATAATAGGAGACCAGTTCCTTGCAGAAATAGGCAGGGCACCTCTTCTCCCGGATATGGGCCTCGTACTCCTCCCTGAAATATCGGATCGTGCTGAGCACCGGGTTTGGGGCACTCTTTCCCAGGGCGCAGAGGGAGGCGATCTGGGTCGTCTCGGAGATCTCCTCCAATAGCTCGATGTCGCCCTCTTTTCCCCTTCCCTGGCTGATGTCTCTAAGGATCTTCAGCATCTGCCTCAGGCCCTCCCGGCAGGGAACGCACTTGCCGCAGGATTCGTCGCTCAGGAAGTCGACGAAATACCTCGCAATATCGACCATGCAGGTATCTTCATCCATGACGATCATCCCGCCGGAGCCCATCATCGATCCCGCCCGGGTCAATTCGTCGAAATCGACCTTGAGATCGAGCAAGCTTTCGGGGATGCACCCTCCGGAGGGACCACCGGTCTGGACCGCCTTGAATCGCTTGCCGTTCGGAATGCCTCCGCCCACCTGATAGATGATCTCCCTCAGGGTGATGCCCATGGGCACTTCCACCAATCCCGTATTGTTGATTTTGCCGACGAGGGAGAAGATCTTCGTCCCCTTGCTTCCTTCGGAACCGATCCGGGTGAACCAATCAGCCCCGTTATTGATGATCAGGGGAACGTTGGCCCAGGTCTCCACGTTATTCAAAACGCTCGGCCGGTCCCAGAGCCCTTTCGTGGCGGTATGGATATATTTGGGTCTGGGCTCGCCGACCTTCCCTTCGAGGGCCGTCATCAGGGCGCTCGACTCTCCAGAGACGAAGGCCCCTGCCCCCCGGTGGACCTTCACGGTAAAATCGAATCCCGAGCCGAGGATATTCTTCCCGAGCAGACCATAGGCCTCGGCCTGTTCGATGGCGATGAGGACGTTCTCCACGGCCAAGGGATATTCCTGGCGGACGTAGATGAACCCCTCGTGGGCGCCGATGGCATAGCCTCCGATGATCAATCCTTCGAGGATGGAATGGGGGTTTCCCTCGAGCAGGGCGCGGTCCATAAAGGCGCCGGGGTCCCCTTCGTCCGCATTGACGATCACATACTTGATGGGGTTCGGGGCCTTTCGCGACTCTTCCCACTTTCTTCCGGCGGGAAAGCCTCCACCTCCCCTGCCCCTCAGGTTTGCTCGCTTCACCTCCTCCAGGACCTCTTCAGGGCTCATTCGAAAGAGGGCCTTGGCCAGCGCGGAATATCCTCCGTTGGCCAGATAGTCCTCGATGCTCTTCGAATCGATCTTGATGTTCTGGCCGATCAGGTGCCGCACCTGGTGTTTATAGAAGGGGATCTCCGACTCCCGGACCACCCTCTCTCCTGTCGAAGGATCGGCGTAAAGGAGCCGCTCGATCACCCTCTTTCCTTTGATCGTCTCGGAGACGATCTCGGGGACGTCCTCCTTCTTCACCTGGAGATAGCAAATCTCCTCGGGATAGATGACAACCACCGGACCCCGTTCGCAGAACCCGGGACATCCCGTTCCCTTGGTCGTCACCTCCGCCTTCAACCCTTCCTTTTCGATCTCCGCTTCAAAGGCGGCGATCACCTCGCCCGCCCCCGAGGCCAGGCAACCCGTCCCCGCACAGATGGAGACGCAGGGCCGGCTCGGATCTCGCCGGCCGAGGATCTCCTGCCTGAGCCTCTCTAATGCTTCGGGTGAGTCGATTCTCTCCATAACCCGTCCTTAATCATATTCTTTCAACACCCCTTCGATCTGGCCCGGCGTCATATTGCCGTGATGCCTTCCGTCGATCTCCACCACAGGTCCAAGCGCACAGCATCCGAGGCAGTTCACGGTCTCGAGGCTATATTTCAACTCCGTATCGGTCTCCCCGGGCCTGATCCCGATCAGGTCTTGAATCGTGTCGAGGAGCCGGGGAGCCCCCCGCACATGGCAGGCCGTTCCCATGCAGATATGGATTTGATGCCGACCCTTCGGAACGAGGCTGAAGGCCTTGTAAAAGGTGGCGATGTGCTGGATCCGGCTCATCGGAACCTGCAATCTCTCGCTGATCCGTTTTAGGGCCTCCTGGGGGAGCCAGTGGTTCTCTCTCTGCACCTCGAGCAAAATTTGAATCAGCGCATTGGGATCGCTCTGATGGCGATCGATGATCCGATCGATCCTCTCCTGATCCATAAAAGGGACTCCCTCTTAAAAAGGCTCACACAGGGGCGAAGCGCTTCTGCCTCTCGTCGAACCGGACCAGACCCTGCCTCGCCGCAAGGAGCAGGTATCTCGAGGCCTCGGATGGACTCAGGTTCAACCTCTCCCCGATCTCCTGCACCGAAAGGGGCCTTTCTCGCAAAAGGATCATGATCTCGCCCTTCACCAAGGGGTCGAGGATCAGCTCCCGGATCAACCGATCGGCCTCCGGGGACTCATAAAATTTCCGTATGGCCTCCTCCCCCTTCGAGGGCACCATCAACCTCTCCCTCTCCACCATTTTGATGTAGGGAAGGAGGTTCTGAAGCGCGCCCATTTGGAGGGTGTATCTTTCTCTGTCTCCGTCGATCTCCTGTCGGAGCGGTCCCAGTTCCCTCACCGTTCGAACGAAATCGTTCATCACCGTCGCAAACCGGTTTCCTTCCGCCGAGGAGATCCACTCGATCCTCAACCGCTCGGGGTGGATCCCGATATGGCCGAGCAAACGTTTCATCAATAGGACGAGGCTCAGGGCATAGAGGTTCCCTTCCTGGGGATAATGGCACTCTCCGGGCCAGCAGCCTCCTATGAAAACCCCGTCCGATCCGTTCGAAAAGGCCCGGAGGATGAAGGCCGGGTCGATGCGACCCGTGCACATCACCCGGATCATCCTGCTTTCAGAGGTATATTGCAGTCTGGAAACTCCAGCCAGGTCAGCCGCCCCGTAGGCTCACCAGTGGCAGATCAAGCTCAGGATCTTCGGAACATAGGGATTCATCTCTCCCCCTCGATGAAGGCGTCGATCTGGGCAAAAATCTCCTCGTCGGTAAAGTGCTTCAGCTGAATGGCGCCCGTGGGACACTTCGCGGTGCAGAGGCCATCGCCCTCGCAGAGCACCGAATGGACAAAGGCCTTCTTCCCCTGCGGAGTCTCCCGGAAGGTGACCGCACCCGATCGGCAGACGGAGATACAGAGCCCGCAGGAGACGCAGTCATCCTCCCGAACCTCGCAAACGGCTCCGGAGGCGGTCACATAATCCTTCGAGAGGATCGTAGCGGCGCGGCCCGCTGCGGCCAGGGCCTGACTGATCGTCTCGGAAAGGAGCTTAGGAGCGTGAGCCATGCCGGCCAAAAAGACGCCCTCCGCGGCAAAATCGACCGGCCTCAGCTTCACGTGGGCCTCCTGAAAGAAGCCGTCGGGATTCAACGACACCTTGAAGAGCCGGGCGAGCTCGACATTCCCTGGCGGAGGGATCACGGCAGCCGACAGGACGAGCAGGTCGGCATCGATCTGGAGCTTCTGGCCGAGCATGGGATCGGCCACGGTCACCTTGAGGAGGGGTCGCCCCTCCTCCTCGACCGCCACCACTTCGGGTCCCTTCTCCGGCTCGTACCGGATGAACCTCACCCCTCTCTCCGACGCCTTCGTATAATACTCCTCTGCAAACCCATAGGTCCTCATATCCCGGTAGAGGATGTAGATGTCCTTTTCGGGATCGATCTCTTTGAGCATCAGGGCATGCTTGACCGCATGACCGCAGCATACCCGGCTGCAATAATTTCTCACCTCGTTCCGGCAACCCACACACTGGATCATGACGAGGCTTTTCGCCTTGATGACCGTCTCATCGGCTTTCAGGATCCTCTCGCCCAATTCGAGCTGGGTCAGCACCCTCTCATCCTTCCCGTAAAGATATTCGTTGGGCCGGTACTCTTCGGCTCCCGTAGCAAGGATCGAAATGCCGTGACGAATCTCCCGAATCCTCCCGTTCACCTCGACCGTGGTCGTGAAGTTGCCCACATAACCCCCGACGTTCTTGACCGTGGCCTCGGTCAGGACATGAACGGAAGGGTGCTCATAGGCCTTCCGGATCAGATCTTCAAGGTAGGTCTGGACATCGAAGCCCTCGAGCGTCTTCGGGATCCTTCTGGCCACTCCTCCCAGCTGCGACTCCTTTTCGACCAGAAAGACCTCGTATCCCTGGTGGGCGAGGCCTAAGGCGCTCGTCAACCCAGCCACGCCTCCTCCGACGACAAGCGCCCTCTTATCGATAGGCAACTTGAACTCTTTTAGCGGCTCCAGTCTCCGGGCCCGGGCCACGGCCATCCTCACCGTATCTTTGGCCTTCTGGGTGGCCATCTCTTTCTCTTTCGCATGGACCCAGGAGCAGTGTTCGCGGATATTGGCCATCTCGAAGAAGTAGGGGTTGATTCCCCCTTCACGGAGGGTCTCCCGGAAGAGGGGTTCGTGGGTCCTGGGGGTGCAGGCCGCTACGACCACCCGATTCAACCCTTTCTCTCGGATCGTCTCCGCGATCTTCTTCGTCGTATCGGTGGCGCAGGCGAAGAGGGTCTCCTGGGCATAGACCACGTCCTTCAAGCCGCGGGCATATTCCACAACCGAAGGGACATCGACCACCCTTCCGATGTTGGCCCCGCAGTGACAGACGAAGACTCCCACCCTGGCCGGTTCTCCGGAAACATCCCTCTCCTCGGGATACCGTTTCTCCACGGCGAGCCCGCCCCTGCGATAGGAGAGGAGCTGGCCCGTGAGGGCTTCGGCGCCGCTTGCCGTCACGATCGATTCTGGGATGTCGATGGGGCCCTGGAAGGCCCCGCTCACGAAGATGCCCGGCCGGGTGGTCTCGATCGGATTGCCCGGATTGGTCTTACAGAATCCCTCCGGCGTGAGTTCGATATGGAATATCTCGGCAAGCCTCCTCGCATCGGCCGGTGGGTTCAACCCCACGGATAAGACGACGAGATCGAACTCTTCCTCTTTGACCCCCTCTTCGAGGGTGGCATAGCGGATTGTCACGTTCTTCGTCTCAGGGATCTCCTTCCCGATCGAGACATAACTCCGGATGAACCTCACCCCAGAAAGTCGCTCTGCCCTCTGGTAGAAACGTTCGAAGTCTTTCCCGAAGGACCGAATATCGTGATGAAAGACGGTGCATTCGATTTTGGGGTCGTGGTCCTTGGTCACAATGACCTGTTTCTGGGTATAAGCACAGCAAACGGCGGAGCAGTAGGGGTTTCCCTTTGATGGATTGACCTGTCTCGAACCGACACACTGGATCCAAGCGATTCGATGGGGGTGCCTGCCATCGGAAGGCCTTCGGATGACCCCCTCATAGGGACCGGTCGAGCACAAGATCCGCTCATAGTCCAGACTCGTGACCACGTTCTCGAACTTGCCGTAGCCATATTCGTTGCCCACCCTGGGGTCGAAGACCTCGTATCCCGGCGCCAGGACGATCGCCCCTACCTCCAGGCTGATCCGCTCGGGCTTCTGGTAAAGATCGATCGCCCGGTTCTTGCAGACCCCCACGCAGATGGCGCACTTCTCGTGGTTGAGGAAGGAACAGCTCTGCGGGTCGATGTAGGTGATCAACGGGATGGCCTGGGAGAAATAGATGTGGATGGCCTTGCTCAGCGAGAGGCCCTGGTTATAAGGGTCTTTCACCTTGATCGGGCAGTATTCCACACAGACCCCGCAGCCCGTACACTTCTCCTCCTCGATGTATCTCGGCTTTTTGATTAAGGTGACGTTGAACTCTCCTGCCTCGCCCTCCACCCGTTCCACTTCGGTATAGGCGAGAACCTCGATATTGGGATGCCGGCCGACCTCGACCAGTTTGGGCGCCAAGATTCAGATGGAGCAGTCATTGGTGGGAAAGGTCTTATCCAACTGGGCCATCTTGCCCCCGATGGCCGGAGCCTTGTCCACCAGATAGACCTTAAAGCCCGCCTCCGCCAGGTCGAGCGAGGCCTGAACCCCGCTGACGCCTCCGCCGAGGACCATCACGTCCCCTGCCAGTCTGCCCGTCTTCTGTCTTCGAAGACCTTCTGTGAGGTCACGATAGAGCTGTTCGATCTGTCTCTCCACGTTCCTAATAACCTCTCTCCTCCGGGACTCAATCCTTCGAAACCCGGGCGAGGGTCTCCATGACCCTCTCCAGTCCGTATTTTTGGATCAACATCTTCAGCCCGAGCTCCATCTCGCCAAGCTTCTTCGGCTCTTCCTCCACCACCTCTTCCCTCTCCTCGTAGGTGAGGGCCCCAAAGGTGCAGGCCTCCACGCACATGGGTACTTTCACCGGCGGGACATCCTCACACATATCGCATTTGAGGGGCAACCCCGAGTCCGGATCTTTAAAGGCATCCCTCGAGGGACAGATGGCGGGGCAGAAGGTGCATTCGTCGTACTCCTTCCCGTCGATGACGTAGACATTCCTGCCGTTACATTCCGCCTGGGCATAATCCCCGGCCCGTATCGGAACGAAGATATCCCTCTCCTCGTCCATGATGACCATGATCCGGGAACGGGCGGGGTTGACGGAGCTGTATTTCGGGACCGCGTGGAAGGCCGAACAGGCCATCTCACAGGCCCGACAGCCCGCGCACTTCTTCGTATCGACCTTGATCTCCTTGACGATCCTCGTCTTCTTCCCTTGGGTGTCCACGATAATGCCCTTCCTTAATCAATCTTCTGGTTTTTGGCCCGGGGATCCTTGAGGGCGGTCACCTCGTCTCCCGTCAAGATCCCCCTTCGGATGAGGTCTTCTGCCACGTACCCCAGATCGAGACTCTCCAGGGTCTCCTTGGTCGGGATCCCGTCAAAGGTCCATCCCTTGAAATCGTAATACTTGGTCAGCAGGGCCTGTTCGTACTCTTCGTTCCGGACCGCCCAGTGGTCTTCGGGCGGCCTCTCCATATACCGTCTCAAGCCCAATCTCGCATTGAGGGCCCGAACCAGGTTCCGGTTTCTCTGGAAGCATTTCCAGAGCCGGTCCTTGTCGAACTCCATCCCGGAGGCGAGGGTGATGATCTGGGGCATGTTCCAGACGTGGTATCCCGTGGTCCCGCCGAACTGGCCCCTGAAGGAGGAGACGAAGCCGCAAAACCCTAAGGAATCGTCCAGGTAGTGCATGCACTCGTTCCAGTCCACGATGGCCACGATCGCATCGTCGGGGAGTTGATCCCGCTTCTCCCATCTTCGGAACCACTCGTGAAACTTCTTGTCCGGGACCGCCACCCATCTCTTGATGAATTCCTCCCTCAACTGGGGATCGGGGATCGGGTCCTGTGGAAAGGACCCTTCGATCTGGGTGATGGCCATATCCTCACCGGTGGCGATCATCAGGAAGTAGGCGGGATTGAGTTTCCCGAGTTTGATGGGAAGCTGTTCGAATCGCTTGACCGTGTTGTGATCGAACTTCTCGGCCCCCTTGCCGATCCGCTCGGCAGCCTTGGTCACCCCGTCGGCCAGAACATCTCCGATCCCCTCGCGGTAGGCGATCTTGTAGAGGAGGTAGTAGAATCGCTCCCGGATCCCTTTTGGCATCCCGGGGAAATCCTGTTCGGTCAGGATCCCGGCCTCTAACAGCTCGAGGGCGAAGGCGATCGTCTGGGGAGTGGAATAGGAATCGAGCCCCAGGTCCTGGGCGATGGGAAGGATCTCGTAACTGAAGTCGAGCTCCTGAAAGGCGGCCATGTGATAGGTATCCTTCCCGTAGCATTTATAGGAGAACCTTCTCCGGTTCGGCCATTTGATCACATTGTGGCAGGCCTTGGGGCAGTTCCAGCAGCTCGTCTGTCGATCCAAGTGGTCATATTTTAAATTCCGCCAACGCTCCTCCAGCTCCTTGCTCCAGTAGTTTTTGATCCTGACCCGCGCATTCCCCCAGGCAAAATTGTTGTGGTGGAAAGAGTCGTCCTCGTCGGTGGCCATCCAGTCTCCCACGTTCGGGTTCTCGTGGAGCTCCTTTCTCAGGCGCCGGCACATCTCCCAGAGTTCTGCAGGACGGGCGAGATAGACGTCCTTCGTCCCCCGGACCGCAATGGCCTTCACCCGCTTGTCTCCCATGACCGGGCCCACCGTCCGGGCCGCGCTCGAATTTCCGCAATCGATCGAGGCCAAATAAGATCGGTTTTCCCCTGCCGGTCCGATCGTCGCCACCCAGAACCGGTGGTCCCTCAGCTCCTCCTTGATCAGCCGGGCCGTGTCGGCCATCCCCTTCCCCCGGAGGTGTCGGGCATCGCGAATCTCGACCTTATCGTTGCGGATCACGATGTAGACCAGATCGGGCGCCTTCCCCCTGAGGACGATCCGGTCCCATCCCGCAAATTTCAACTCCGGGCCGAACATCCCGCCCATCAGGGAATGGCCCATCAATCCGTTGACAGGAGCGATCGTATCGACCGAGGTCCGGTTGGCCCCGGGCACGGGTGTCCCGTTCAGAAGTCCGTTTCCGAAGATGAGGAGGTTATCGGGTGAAAAGGGATCGGTCCCGGGAGGGACGCGTTCGTAGAGGAGCTTGGCCGCGATCCCGTTGCCTCCTAAGTGGAGGGCCGTATCCTTCGGATCGGTCTCGACCTTATCGATGCTTCCCTTGGAGAGATCTATCTCCAGTTGAAAACCGGTTTCTGCATACCTCATGTTCTTTTTCCCCTCGCGTCTCCTGTGACGCAGGCCCTATGGGAGAGATTTCGAAACGCCTTCTTTTTAGTGGCGGAAGGTCATGGAACCGTGCCCGCCCTTCTTCTCCGGCACGACGATCTTTCGGGGTTCCCTCGCAGGAGGCACCCCCGGGGCCTCCGTCACCGGGATCAACCAGATATAGTCCTTCAGAGACTCCTTGATCATCTTTTCAGCGGTCTCCAGATCAGGAGCCTCGATCTCCTTTGCACTGCAATAGATCCTAAAGAACATCGTGATCCCTCCTTCAGGCACTGCAGTAGGCTTTCACCGTTCTATGCGGCTCTTCGGATCGAACAGAGTTGGGATTTCATCTGGGGGTAACCCATGATGGGCTCTCTCAACCGAAGATCCGTGAGAATATTTACATTCGCATCACCGGGCCAACCGTGAGGGATGCTCACCACCCCCTCGGTCATCTCCTCGGTCAGCTTGGCCTTCACCCGGATCTGGCCCCGAGTGGACTCTACGATGATGGGGTCTCCATCCTTGATCCCGTACTTTTCCGCGGTCGCGGGATGGATCTCGGCGAAGGGCTCCGGGCACTGTTCTTTTAACCCCTTGATATTCCGGTGCTGGCCGTGGGTAAAGTAGAGGATACGTGCCCCCGTGGTGAGCACTAGTGGATACTTCTCGGATAGCTCTGGGTTCAAGGGGCTCTGATCGGGTTCCCGATAGGTCGGAAGCGGGTCGAATCCCGCCTTCGCCAGGGTTTCGGAATAGATCTCGATCTTCTTCGAGGGCGTTGGAAATCCTTTGGCCTCGTAAGGGCCCATGCCATACTGTTTTTGCATATAATAAGCCCCTGCCACCTTTTCCTCCCTCAACTCTTTATAACCGAGGCCCGTCGATTGAAGCTCGAGGGCCACCACCTCCTCGTCGCTCTCCCATGGGAAGAGATCTCCCATCCCCATCTTCTCCGCCAGTCCCTTCCAGAAATGGAACTCCGACCGGCTTTCATGGAGGGGCTCGATCACCTTCTTCCGAACCATCAGGTAGGGAATCCCGTGACAGACGTTGTAACTGTAGGCGAGGCCGTTCTTTTCGAGATGGGTGCAGGCGGGAAGGACATAATGGGCCAGTTCCCCTGTCTCGGTCATGAAGAGGTCGTGGACGACCAGAAGTTCCAGCTTCTTCATGGCCTCGCGGAAGGCGTTGGAATCGGGCATGCTGACGACGGGATTTCCTCCGGTCACGATGAGGGCCTTGATGAGATCGGGGACGCTCTCGGGAAAACACATCACTTGGCCATAGGGGCTCTTTCTTCCCCAGATCTCATAAAAGAGCGAGTATTCCTCGGCACCGATGGGCGTCCGGTCCGTGGAAATCCCAAGCCCCGTCAGAGAAAGCCTGGGGCTGATCACCCAGCCTCCTGGGTTGTTGATGTTTCCGGTGATGATCTGGAGGATGGCGAAGGCGCGGCTGTTCTGGGTGCCATTGGCCGTCTGATCCTGGGTGTTGGTGCCCTGGAAGATACTGGCGCTTTCGGCCGTAGCGTAGAGCCGGGCCAATTTTCGGATATCCTCCGCACGAACCCAGGTAATCTTCTCCGCCCACTCCGGCGTGTAAGGCTCCACATGGGTCACTAATTTATCGAACCCATAGGTCCACTTTTCAACAAAATCCTTATCGTATAGATTCTCCTTGATGATGACGTGCATCAGGGCGAGGGCAAGGGCACCGTCCGTCCCCGGTCGAATCGGGAGGTACATCTCGGCCTTCTGGGCGAGAGGGATCCGTTTGGGATCGATCACGACGAGTTTTGAACCCTTGGCGAGGTTCTCCTGGATGGCGAGATAGAGGGGAAAATCAGACTGCTCGGGGTTGTGTCCCCAGAGGACATAAAGCTTGGTATCCATCTCCTCGACCGGATACTTTCCGAAGGTCATCTGCCTGGCCCGGATGCGCATCCGATAGCAGATCCCCTCGACGGAGATGAAATTGGGGGTGCCGAAGCCCCCTTTGAATCGCTGGGCGAGCTCCATCATCTCGAGGTTTTCCACGCCGATGGAGCCGCTGAAGATGCTGAGGACCTCCGGTCCGAATTCCTTCTTCAACGCCAACAGCTTTTCGGCGATCTCGGCCAGGGCCTGATCCCAGGAGATCCTTTTCCATTCCCCGTCGACCTTCTTCAGAGGATATTTGATCCGGTCCGGGTGATAGACCAGATCGATCGCCCTCTCGCCCTTCGGGCAGAGGCGTCCTTTGTTGAGAGGGTGTTCTTTGAGCCCCTCCACTTTGACGATCTTTCCGTCTTCCACCAGAACGTTCATTCCGCAGCTGTGATAGCAGATCGTACAATCCGTCGCCACCCATTTCGCTTTCCCGCCATCCATGATGCCACCTCCCCTTCTTTTTTCACCCCTTTTGAGGCAGACCTATCCCCTGTAACACCACATCGCTCACCTCGGAGTAATGCTCTAAAAGATCATAGGTTTCCCCCTTGAGAAGCCACCGGGTCACGATATGCTCCAAAATGCCCAAGATCAGATGCCGGAGGATGTAGATATTTACATCTTTCCGGATGGCCCCCTCCTCCTGTCCCTCTTGAATGATCTCGAGGATCCGGCCCGTCAGGTTCTTGAAAGAGTCGTAGGCCATGGTCTTTGCAAACCCTTTATTCACCCTCATCTCGAGCATCAGGGTCCGGCCATAATCCGGGTTCGTCTTGAAAAAATAGAGATAATACCAGATGAACTTCCGGATTTTATTCACCGCTCCGGTGATCCCCTGTAAATGGAGCTCCAGCTCCTTGCAGAACTCTTTTGTCTTTTCGACGGGGATGGAGAAGAACAGGTCCTCTTTGTTCTTGAAATATTGATAGATCGTCCCCTCGGCCACGTTCGCCCTCTGGGCGATCTGGGAGATGGTCGAATTCTGGAAATTGTTTTTGCTGAAGACCTCGATGGCCGCTTCGATGATCAACTGCCTCTTTAAATCCTTTTTGGTCATCGTCGATTCCATCAAAATTGAGCCACATTCACTTTTAAACCAATTATAACGGTTTGTCAAGTGAATTTTAACTTTTTTTTCGAATATTTATAAAAATTGAATGATATTCATTCTTTGGCCGATTGAGACGTTTAAAAAATGGCCTCTCTGGGATCAGAGGGACCATGGCGATGTGCCGTGTCTTTTGGGTATTTCGGGGAAAATTTTTTGTTGACAACGAATTGGCGGGATGATAGTTTTATGAAAAAATTGAGAAGGAGGGTGGTCGATGAAACGAACTTTTATATTTGCCATTGTCCTATCTTTTGTCGTCTTTGGGTCGGGTTATGGCCATGCTCAACCCAAACCTGGTTGGCCAAAGTCCGTGACCATCGGGGCTGCACCTGTGGGCGGCGTCTTCTTCGTCTGGATGGGCGGATTCGCAAAGCTGCTCAATGACAAGATGGGCATCCCCGGAAACGTGGAGGTGACCGGAGGCCCTGTCCACAACACCCAGCTCACCGATGCCAAGCAGATCGACTTCGGCCCCGCGACCGCCGGCCCCCTGTGGGAGGGATGGACCGGGGAGGGCTGGGCAAAGGGGAAGAAACACCAGAACGTGAGGGTGATCTTCCCGATGTACACTTCATACTTCCAGATGTATTCTCTGAAGAAGACGGGGATCAAAAGCCTTCACGACCTCAATGGGAAGAGCGTGGGCGTGGGCCCGGTAGGGGGCACTCCTGCGACCTATTGGCCGAGGATCTTCGACATCCTCGGGATCAAGCCCTCCAGGATCGTCAACGCGGGCTCGTCGGACCTCAACTCCCAGCTCAAGGATGGAATGCTCGACGCCAACGGCCAGACCGTCGGGCTTCCCTGGGGGCTCATCAACGAGATCGAGACGACCCACGAGGTCAACGTCTATGGCGTTTCGAGCGTCGATGCCGATAAGGTCATTGCAAAATACCCTTATATCTCTAAAGCCAATATTCCCAAAGGGTTCTATAAAAGTAACAGGGATTATGAGGTCGAAACCGTCACCATCTGGAATTTCATGACCGTGCATAAAGACACCCCCGAAGATTTTGTCTACGAGGTGGTGAAGAAGACCTTCGAAAACGTCGATATCTTGATCGCCACCCATGCCTCCGCAAAAGAGACAAAACCGGAGGCCATCGTTCACAGCCCCATACCGCTGCATCCCGGAGCCGTGCGGTATTATCGGGAGAAAGGCATCAAGCTTCCTGACAAATTGATCCCTAAATAACCCCATCGAAGAGGCGTGGAAAGATGCGGATGATCCCCGGAGAGGGTCATCCGCATCTTTTTAAGAGGAGGGGACAGCCTATGGATCAAGAGAAAGCGGTTGACATCAAAGAGGTCGAAAAGAAGCTCGAGGAGATGCATATCCGGGACATCGAGGTTTCGGGCGGAAGGGAGCTCACAGGGATTTTCTCCAAGGTGATCTTCGCCGTGGGCCTGGCCATGAGCCTCTTTCACATCTATGTCCTGACCATCCGGGCGATCGATCCGTGGTATTTCAGGACGATGCACGTCGTCTTTGCGGGAATCTTAATTTTCGCCACCGTCCCCGGATGGAAGGCTGCCAGGGGTCGGGTCCACTGGAGCGACTACCTCTTCATCCTTTTCCTCATCGCGCCGGCGGCCTATGTCTTTATCGAATTCGAAGATTGGATCTACCGGGTCGGCGTTCTCCCGAACCGATGGGATTTCTTCTTCTCCCTCCTCTTCGTCATCGCCGTCTGGGAGATGGCCCGCAGGACCGCGGGCTGGCCCCTGGCCATCCTCTCTGCCCTCTTCATCCTTTATGGGTATTTCGGGAGATATATGCCAGGCCTTTTTTATCATAGAGGGTATTCCTGGCCGAGGATGATGACCTATCTCTTCAGCCTGGACGGGATCTTGAGCCTTCCGATCCTCGCCTCCGCCCATTACATCTTCCTCTTCGTCCTCTTCGGAGCCTTCATCGAGGCCTCCGGGGCCGGGAAATTCTTCGTCGACCTGGCCCGCTGTGCCGCAGGACAGTACCGGGGAGGACCTGGAAAGGTGTCCATCATCTCGAGTGCCTTTATCGGAACAGC
This sequence comes from Thermodesulfobacteriota bacterium, assembly GCA_026415035.1. NCBI lineage: Bacteria > Pseudomonadati > Thermodesulfobacteriota > Thermodesulfobacteriota bacterium. The sequence goes on from JAOAHX010000034.1 coordinate 15,927, forward strand.
TTCGGGGTCCTCAGTGGCCAACGTGGTCGTGGACGGGGTCTTCAACATCCCCTTGATGAAGCATGCGGGGTTTAGACCCGCGGTAGCCGGAGCGATTGAAGCGATGAACTCAACGGGAGGCCAGATCGTCCCTCCGGTCATGGGGGCGGGGGCTTTTCTCATGGCAGAGATCCTCGGCATCCCCTACTCGAAGGTCGCTCTGGCGGCGATCATCCCCGCCCTCCTCTACTATACCGCGGCCTATTGGATGATCGATTTTTATTCGGCCTCGGCAGGCCTCTGGGGGATGAAACGAGAAGAGCTACCGGTTTTTCGCCGCGTGATGATGGATAAAGGTTATCTCCTCGTCCCCTTGATCGTCCTCGGGGTCTCCCTGATGGTCTTGATGTATTCCCCTTACCGGTCCGCCCTCTACGCGATCGTCTCCTTAATCCTCGTGAGCTGGATCCGCAAGGAAAGTCGCCTGGGACTGATCAGCATCATCCAGACCCTCGCGAAAGGGGCACGGGGGGCGATAGAGATCGCCGCCACCTGTGCGGCGGCAGGGATCATCGTCGGCGTCCTCACGCAGACCGGATTGGGCCAGAAATTCGCCATGATCATCTTCAGCTACTCCGGGGGAAATCTCCTGATCGCCCTCATCTTCTCCATGATCATCGCGATCGTCCTTGGAATGGGGATGCCTACCACTGCGGCCTATGCGATCGCCGCCTCGGTGCTGGCCCCCGCCCTGACCAAAGAGTTCAACGTCCCTCCCATCGCCGCCCACCTCTTCATCTTCTACTTCGCCTGCCTCTCCGCCCTCACCCCACCGGTGGCCCTGGCCTCGTTCGCTGCGGCTGCCATCGCCAATGCGAGGACCTGGGATGTGGGCTGGCAGGGGATGCGGTTTGCGATTGCGGGCTATATCGTTCCCTACATGTTTATTTATGGGCCTGCCATGGTCTTGCAAGGGACCGCTGCTGAAATCGTCCTGGCCATCATCACCGGCCTTTTAGGAACCCTGGCCCTTGCCGCCGGCGTTCAGGGATGGCTTTTGAGGAGGACGACGGCTCTGGAGCGGATCCTGTTGATCATCGCCTCCCTCTCCTTGATCAAACCCGGTTGGGTGACAGACTTGATCGGTTTCGGGCTGCTCGCCCTCGTATCCGCCATCCAATATTTGAAGAAGGGCAGGGATTAATCGAAGAAAGGGAATAAAAGAAAAGATGAGACGGGTTCACCCCATCGCAGTCATCCCCGGAGACGGCATCGGCAAGGAGGTGGTGGCCGAAGGCGTCAAATGTTTGAACGCCCTCTCCGAGATCTTCGAGTCGATCCGTTTCGAATTTCAATTCTACCCATGGGGAAGCGAATACTACCTTCAACACGGTAGGATGATGCCCGAAGATGGCCTCGATGTTTTAAAAGGTTTCGAGGCCATCTATCTGGGGGCGGTGGGCGACCCCAGGGTCCCCGATGACGTGACCCTCCATGGCCTTCTCCTCCCCATCAAATTCGGGTTCGACCTCTATGTGGGCCTCCGGCCGGTCTATCTCTTCCCAGGGGTGGAATGCCCACTTTCGGGGATCTCCGAAGGGGAAATTGATATCGTGGTGGTCCGTGAGAACACGGAAGGGGAGTACTCGAACATCGGCGGCATCGTCGGCATTGGAGAACATCAGCAGGCCCTGCAGGGAGCCCTCTTCACCCGGAAGGGGATCGAAAGGATCGTCACCTTCGCCTTTGATTATGCAAGAGAGAGGGGGAGGAAGAAGGTCACCTCCGTCACCAAATCGAACGCCCAGCGATACGGGATGGTCCTCTGGGATAGGATCTTCAAGGAGGTCTCCTCTCTCTACCCTGAGATCCGGACGGAATCGAAACTGATCGATGCGGCCTGCATGGAGGTGGTCCGAAACCCGAGGGGATACGACGTGATCGTGGCCTCTAATCTCTTTGCCGATATCCTATCGGATCTTACGGCTGCGGTCACAGGGGGGCTGGGGCTTGCCCCAGGGGCCAGCTTCAATCCCAAAGATCGGACCTATCCAGGGCTTTTCGACCCTGTCCATGGCTCCGCCCCGGATATCGCTGGAAAGGGGTTGGCCAATCCCATCGCCGCCATCCTGACGGCCAAGATGATGCTCGATTATCTCGGAGAGGCCGAGGCGGGAAGCCTTCTCTATCGGGCGGTGAGCCAGAATTTGGCTGAAAGACGGGTGAGGACCATCGACCTCGGAGGCCGGTCAAGGACGGAAGAGGTAGGAGACGACATCGTCCGAATCCTACGAACCCTGTAGCCTCTCCCAAAACGGGTTGGTTTCACTCGAGGTCCGCCGAAAAGACCGAGGGGTCTGTTTCAAGAGGGGGCCTTGGTCATGACTTGATGGATCGGCGGATCTCCTCGGCCGTCTTCCTTATTTCCGAGATCACCCTCTCCATCTTCTGGTCGTCGAGGCTGGAGGTGAAACCGACCGCCCAGATGGCCGCAAAACCCTGAGGACCAAGGGGGATGGGCGCGGCCACCGCCCTCACGCCCACCAGATACTCCTCGTCGTCGATCGCATACCCTTTGACCCTCGCCTCCTGGGCCTCCCTCAAAAAACGCTTCGGCTCCGTGATAGATTTCGGGGTGAATTTTGTGAGCCCCACTTTCTGGACAATCTCTTTGGCCTTCTTCTCGTCCAACTGACTGAGGAAGGCCTTACCGGTGGCTCCGGCCAGCAGGGGGAGCCGGGTCCCTGGGGGGGAGGTGATCTTCAACTCCTTGGGGGACTCCACCACATCGAGGATGGTGATGTGATCCCCGTTCAGGATGCCGAGGAAGATCGTCTCTCCCACCCTCTCCATCAACCTCTCCATCGGCCCCCTGGCGATCTCCCTCAGTTCGATCTTCCCATAGGCCCTTCTGCCGAGTTCCAGAAGGGTATATCCGACGTGAAATCGTTTGTCCACGGGGTTGCGGACCAGAACGCCCAGGGCTTCGAGGGCCGAGGTGATCCCGTGGACGGTGCTCTTTCCGATCTTCAATTGTTTGGCCAGTTCGCTCACGCCCAGGCCGCTCGAAGAGTCGGCGATCGCTTGAAGGATTTTAAAGGCCTTCTGGACGGAGGGGGCGGCGTAGGAGGTCTTCTTCATGCGTTCACCATGTTGAACTTTACAACCATTGATAGCCCATCTCCCCCCTGTTTGTCAATATCGACGTTGGGTTTCTTGCCATTAATTCTTGACAAGAGGAAGGGATGTGCTATGATTAAGGTAAATTTGGTTGTTCATTATGAAGAACTTCGTTGCGGGAGGGCCCGAGATGGAAAAACCCCTAAGCCCACCACCGATCCGAAGAAAACCCCGTCGTCCCCAGCAGGAGTGGAAGGAGATCATCGCCCTCTATCTCTATCTGGCGGGAATGGGAGCGGGCTCGTTCCTGGTGGGCCTCCTGATACACTGGGCAGGCACTCCTTTGAATCCCCTCTCCACCCCTTCCTTCGAACTCTTGGGCATTCCCGTCGACCTCACCAAACTTCCCATCCTGTGGGGTCCCATCATGGTCTCCATCGGCGCCCCTTTTCTCATCCTCGATCTGGGGATCAAGTGGAGATTCATGTATGCCTGTCTAAATCCCCGGACCTCCTGGGTCGCCCGGGGGTTTATCATCCTTTCGGTCTTCATCGTCTTCGGACTCTTCGTCCTAATCCGGGCCCTTCTACCTGCGGATTGGCTGAAGGGAACCTCTCCCCTCTGGCGGATCCCCGAAGCCATCGCCTTTGTCTTTGCCTTCTGGACTGCCCTCTATACCGGCATTCTTTTAAAGGCGACGAAATCCGTCCCCCTCTGGAATACGCCCCTCCTCCCCCTCCTTTTCTTCACCTCCGCCCTCTCGACCGGCACGATGGCCATCATCCTCTCTCTCCTGGGAACGGGCTCGCTCTCTTATGCAAGCCCAGCGATGAAGATCCTGATGTACGGGGAACAGATCTTCATCGTCATCGAAGGGATCGTTCTTTATCTCTTCCTTTCCCGTCGTTACCGAAGCTCGGAACAGGGGAAGGATTCGGTCCACCTTCTCGTCCGGGGGGATTTTCGCTATCTCTTCTGGGGAGGGATCATCCTTCTCGGGTTTATTTTTCCGGTCTTGCTCGAATGGTTATCGAAGGCGTTTCAGAGTCCAGCGGTCCTATGGATGGCGGGGCTCTCCCTCTTGACCGGTGGATTCTTCCTCAGACTCGGATTGATTCGGGCTGGCGTGAAGGAGCAGATTCCGATGCAACGCTGGCTGGAATTTCAACACGGGCTCATCCCCTCGCTGAAATTCGGCCCCGCAATTCGGTCAAACTCCAGCCCCCAGGAGATAAAATCCTCTAAACCTCTTTGAGGAACGGGAGTCCCTGGGGCAAGGGTTGGAGGTCCATCGATCTTCGAGAAGGATTTGCACTTGGAGAGGTCAATGGAACAGAAAGTCCTCCTGATCGATCAACGGAAATGTACGGGTTGCCGGCAATGTGAACTGGTCTGCTCGGTCTTTCATACCGGATCAAGCAACCCGAGCCGCTCCCGGGTCAAGGTCTTTAAATGGGAGGAATCGGGCCTCTATCTTCCCCACACCTGCAATCACTGCGAAAACGCCTTCTGTGTCGAAGTCTGCCCGACCAAGGCCTGTCATCGAGAGCCCGAGCAGAATAACCGCGTGGTCATCGATAAGCGACTCTGCATCGGCTGCAAGACCTGCATCATCGCCTGTCCCTTTAGCCACCCTTTCTTCGACCATCAGGAGCGGGTGACGGTGAAGTGCGATTACTGTGAGGGAGACCCCCAGTGTGCGGCTTCCTGCCACGTGAAGGCCATCTCCTTTGTGGTGGCCGATCAAGCCCATTTGGCCAAAAAGAGGGAGGCCGCCCGTAAATTGGCCGATCTTCTGAAAGGAGGGGAGCGATCGCCTATCCCCATCTCTGGCGTTTAAGACACCCAAAAAGGGAGGGGAGAGACGAATCAAGGGGAGGCGGAGACGATGAAGCTCACCGCGGACGATTTGGAGAGATATGACCGGCAGCTCATGATCGAAGGGATCGGCCCGGAAGGCCAGGTCAAGCTGATGCGTTCCCGGATCGCCATTGCCGGCGTCGGAGGGCTTGGCTCTCCCGTGGCCCTCTATCTCACGGCTGCCGGCATCGGGACGATCCGGCTGATCGATCACGACCAGGTGACGCTGAGCAATTTGAATCGCCAGGTCCTCCACTGGGAGGAGGACCTCGGAGAGAAGAAAGTCCTCTCGGCGGCCAGGAAGTTGAAAAGGTTGAATTCGAAGGTCCAGGTCGAAACGATCGCCGAGACCATCACCGAGGCCAACGTCGCCCGACTCTTCGAGGGGTGCGATGGCATCGTCGATGCCCTCGATAACCTGCCCACCCGGTATCTCCTCAATCGCTTTGCGATCGAAAAGGACATCCCCTTTTTTCACGGAGCGATCCTCGGGTTTGAAGGAAGGGTCATGACAGTTCTTCCAAAAAAGACTGCCTGTCTGCGTTGTATGTACCGGGGGGATGTCCCGGCAGAGAAATTCCCGGTCGTGGGGGTCACTCCGGCAGTCATCGGTTGCATCCAGGCAACCGAGGTCCTCAAATATCTCTTGGGGATTGGCCAGCTCCTGACCAACCGCCTCCTCCTTTATGACGGTCTGGAGGCCCAGTTTACCGAATTCACCCTCAGTAAAAACCCGGAGTGCGACCATTGTGGTCCGGAAAGGAATGCGTCGGCCCTCCCATAGGGAGGAAGGCAGCATCGCCCATCTGGGGAGGAAGGAAGGAGAGATGCCCGTTAAAGTTCATATCCATGCCACCCACAGAAGATTCACCAATGGCCAGGAGACGGTCTGGGTCGAGGGGAAGACCGTCGGAGAGTGTCTGAGCCATCTCCTTCGAGAGTATCCAGGGATGGAAAAAGCCCTCTTTGCCAAAAAGGACAAACTTCACAATAACATCGAGGTCTACGTCAACCGTGCCAGCGCCCACCCCAACGAACTCGCAAAAACGGTTCAAGACGGAGACGACATCCACCTGATCGTCATGCTCGCAGGCGGTTGATCTAAAAAAAGAGAGGGGCGTGATTGGGCCCCTCTCTTGGGTTCTCTCCGGCTGCTCCCCCGATCAATGGGAGGCCGATTCAAGGGCAATGGCCTGTCTCTGAGCGGCCGTGATCTTTTCCGCAGCCGCCCTCTTCTTATTCAAAGCGACGCGATTGGCATCCACATAGTCCACCGCCTTCATGTCGCAGAAGCGGACACACTGGGGATCGCCATCACAGAGATCGCACTTGAAATTCTTCCGGTCGATGACGTTGAATCCCATCGCACCGAAGGGACAGACGGCCACGCAGGACCGGCAACCGATGCAGATGTCGTGGTTCACCATCACCCGTGCTAAGGCCTCATCCCGGTAAATGGCCTTCACCGGACAGACGATCATACAGGGGGCATCCTGACATTGCTGGCAGGACATCGGGATATAGATTCCCTCCGCCTCCCATTTGACGACCTTGATGCGGCTTCGGGCCGGGTTGGAGACGCCATCGTGATAAACGGAACAGACCAGTTCGCAGAGCCTGCAGCCCGTGCATTTTTCAGGGGTGATTGCAAGAACTTTACCCATGGGTTCCATTCGAAATCTCTCCTTTCATCACGCCCCTCTCCCGGTTGAGAGGAGCGAATAGGGGATCTATAAAAGGGTTAAAGCAGATGAGAAGGTTCCTTATCCAGGCCCAATCGCTTGAGCGTTTCGGGCTTGGGAACTCCATCCTTGTCAAGGCCTTTGTATTCGTAGAATTCATCGATCATCTTGCGAAACTTCTCTTTATCGATCACCCGGCCCACCACATCCGGGGCGCCCCGCCGGGTGGGCTCGTCGAAATACCGGTGGTTGAGCATATCGCCCCGGTAGGGATCTTCCCTCTTCAAGCCCTCCCGGAGGTTGAAAAGGCGCTCCATCATATTGCACCGCTCGGCGATCTCCCAGAGCTCGCGGGGGGTGAATTCCAATCCGGTATTATAGTAAATGACCTTGGCCCAATCTTCGAAGTTGGGAAGGGTTGCCCCCAAGAAGGTCGTATGGTACTTGCAGATCCCGAGACAATCGACGGCCATATAACAGTTTTCGTGCCAGAAGACCTGCCAGGGTTTGCCGATGTATTCGGTATGTTCCGAGCTTAAGGGGCCATCGTAGGGAACCGGGGTGCTGTAGATCTTCCTCAACACCTCCACGGGCAGGTGGTAGAGGTCGATCGCAGGCCGGCTTCTCAGGTGGTCGGATCCTCGGGAGGCCGTGGCGATGTTCAATGCCAGTGCTGGAGTGGCTCGTTCGTCGGAATGAAGGTTGCTCACCCCCTTCACCTGGATCAGGTAGTCGAAGGAATTCTTCCCGATTCGCTCGGAGGCGATGATCCCGCCTTCGGCCAAGGTGTCCCCCAGCCAACCCTTCCTGAAGACGATTCGCTCGATCATCTCCAGGAGTGCCTCGCTGCTTCCGAAGCGCAATTCGAGGCCATCGGTCTCTTTATCGGTGAGGATGCCCAGCTCGTAAAGCTCCATGGCCCATGAGATCAAACTCCCGATCTCGAGGTTGTCCACGCCCCACTGGTTGACCAGGTGGTTCGCCACGAGGAGCGTTTCGAGGTTTGGAATATCGGGCTCGGAGCAGAAGGCCCCCTGCGAGGTGTACTCCGGGCCCTCGTCATAGACGCCGGCAAACGGCCCTGTGGGGATTTTATACTTGGCGCGGCAATGGACCTGACAGCCAAAACAACCGGTCATGTGATAGGGGCCGATCGTTTTGGTGGAGTTTTCGTCAATCGACTCCGGCTCGATCTCATCGCAGTAGAGCATCTGGTTGTACTGGAAGTTTCGGGTACGGATCCCTCCCCAGGAGTTGGTGGCCCCCCAGATGAAGGGCGTGCCGAGCGTCCCCTGGGTCTGGTTCACCTTGGCGCTCGTGATCTGGTCGATAAACCGCTTATTGAACTCCAGGGCCTCCCGGGGATGGGCGATTTTGATGTCCATCGTCCCCCTTGCAGCGATGGCCTTCAGATTCTTCGAACCCATCACCGCTCCCATGCCGGTTCGACCGCCGGAGTTTTTGATGCCCGTCATCACGTTGGCATACCGCACCAGATTCTCGCCCGCCGGTCCGATGACCAGGCTCTTGATATCCTCGTCCCCCAGCTCCTCCCGGATGGCCCACTGGGTGTCGGTGACAGTCTTTCCCCAGAGGTTCTTGGCATCGCGGATCTCGATCTTTCCGTTGTGGATCCAGAGATAGACGGGTTTCTCGGCCTTCCCCTTGATGACGAGGTGATGGAATCCTGCCCAGGCCAGCTCGGGCGTGAAGAACCCGCCCATGTTGCAGCTGCCTAACATCCCTCCCAAGGGCGATTTGGCCATGACGTGGCACCGGGCGGTCGCCGAGGCCAACGTGGCCGTCAGCAGCCCACCGCTCACGATGAGGGTGTTTTTGGGGCCGAGGGGGTCTACGTTCTTTTCGGTATGATTGTAAAGGAGATAGGCATCCAGACCCCTGCCTCCGAGGAACTTCTTCCGAACCTCGATCGGAATGGGCCGGATGTCGATCTTACCGGTTGAAAGGTCGATATAGGCAATTTTTCTATCCAAGGGCATCTTTCTTCTCCTCCTTCATCTTTCTTTCGAACGCTTCCTCTGCAAGCCGCTTGTTCACGTCCCAGACAGGACCCCGGATGCGGGGAAAACCCTCCTTGACCCAGGCCACCCGGAATTCACTCCCACAGGTCGGGCACTTCACCGTCTTCGCACCGGGCGCGGGCTGAAGCCTCCCCATGCAGCTGGGATTGTGGCACCTCACCATTCCATAGGTCCGGGTTTTCCGTAGGCTCTCGGCTGTTGAAAGTCCTTCCTTCTCCTCCATGGCAACCCCCTTTCTCGGAAAGTGGAAGGGAAACCGGAAGACCTCCTGTTTCCCCCGGTTTAAAGTTCACAATAGTGAACCTTCCTCTCCGCGACGCCAACCAGACAATTTAAGAGTTTTTTAAACCATTATAAGCTTTTTGTCAAGCCAATTTTTTGGCATCCCTTCAAAAGTTCACGATAGTGAACAAAGATTCGGCCCTAAACAACCCCCTCGCCCCCCTCAGGGTGGGTCGCTGACGAGAACCGCTTCGTCGGATCGGACGGGGTTTGAAAGGGAAGCAGGGTTCCAC